>NZ_BAAHYK010000008.1:0-160481 GCF_054657595.1 Desulfocicer niacini | reverse complement strand
TGCCATTTGGCTCCGCGTCTACAACCCTATCTTCGTTGTGTCCGACAGGACATGTGGGTTATATGAAACAGCAGGTGCTGGGGGGTAACACAAATGGCTTTTCCGGGCTTGGTTAGAAGATGCAGCCATCAGGACCGGAGGCGATCTCTTGAAAAATAAACGCCTTCACTGAAGGAAGAAGCCGTCAAGCGGGATTCAGTGAAGGCGGTGCGTAAGGAAAACTGTTTTGCAGCACTCCTTGACAGCCCGTATCATATATCAGTAAATTCAAGCAGGGTCAACGTGAAGGGGTGCGAAAACCACAATTGTTCCTGTCGGTGGCAGGGGTGATGATAAAAAATAAATTTGATTTTGGGTCTGTGGGCGTTTTTATGCCCTCCCCACTGTGCCGGTGCATAGGAAATACATGGAAAGAAATCGTTCAATTATTCAGCTGTTTGATGTCTCAAAACAATATGGGGTAAGGTATGCGCTCAAGGATATAACCCTGGCCGTGAAAACCGGAGAGCTGGTGTTTATCACCGGAGCTTCCGGGGCCGGTAAAAGTACCTTGCTTAATCTTCTGTATATGGCAACCCCGGTCAGCCAGGGACAGATTATTGTGGGGGGGATGAACCTGGCCCGCTTGTCTTCGAAAAAAATTCCCTATCTCCGGCGGCGCATCGGTGTGGTTTTCCAGGACTTTAAACTTATTCCCCACAGAAGTGTCTATGATAACATCTCCCTGGTTCTGGAAGCCGCCGGTCAGCCTCCGGGGGTGATCCGCAAAAAGGTGACCCGGGTACTGGAACGAACGGGGATGATGAAATACATGGGGGCGCTGCCCCCCTCCCTTTCCGGCGGGGAACAGCAGAAGGTGGCCGTGGCAAGGGCGGTGGTGGGGGACCCGGATATTATCCTGGCAGACGAGCCCACCGGAAGCCTTGATGCCTGCTCGGCCGAGGTGATTACCCGCTATCTTATGGAGTACCGGGAAAGAGGGACCACCATTATTATTGCCAGTCATAACACAGAATTGATTAATCGCACGGGCTTTGATTCTCTTTATACCCTTGATGCAGGCACATTAAAACCGCGTGGGGAAAACGCAGGCCCTGGCATGAAAAATATCTCCGGCTCCACCTGCATGGAAGGAGGACATATCCTTTCATGATCTCCTATCTGAAACGGGCCCTGGCAAATATGGCAGCCAATGTGTTCCTGACATTTACAACCCTTTTCACCATTGCCCTTTCTGTGTTGATGGCCGGTTCGTTTTTTCTTTTTTCCGAAAATTTTGTCCGGGTGGCATACAATTGGAATCAGGGAATCCGGGTCATGGCCTACCTGGATCCGGCATTTACCCCGGATGATCTGCCCCGGGTGCTGGCGGATATGGAAACCATGCAGGCTGTGACAAAAATTCGTTTTATTTCCCGACAGATGGCCCTGGAGGGGTTGGAGAAAGATCTTAAATCAAGTGGAGTTGTTTTGTCCAGTCTGCGGGAAAACCCCCTTCCCCATGCCCTTGAGATAGTACTTTCTTCCTCCCTTGACACCCTAGAGCAGGTGGAGGCCTTTGTGGCGGATGCTGAAAAAAAGCCCCATGTTCAGGAGGTGGTGTATGGCCATCGCTGGGTGGAGGGCATGCTGCCCATGCTCAATACATTGAAAATGGCTGCCCTGGGGGTGGGAAGTCTTTTTGTTATAACCGCACTTTTTGTGTCTGCCAATACCGTACGCCTGGCATTTTGTGCTAAACAGGAAGAAATTGAAATCATGCGTCTTGTGGGGGCCACCGAGGCCTTTGTGAACACCCCTTTTTATTTAGAGGGAATCATCCAGGGATGCCTGGGGGGAAGCACCGGCATCATGGTGCTGTTTTTGCTGTTCCGGTGGGTGAAGGGGGCTATCCCACCGGAGATGGCTTTCCTGTCACCGGCAAGCATTGAATTTCTTTCTCCGGCAATGGCGGGGGGAATCATGGGGGTAAGTATTTTTCTGGGATGGCTGGGATGTTTTATCTCATTAAAGCAGCATTGAAAAAAATGCCGGTTTGCTGTGGGTGTCTTGTGTTTTGCCTGATTTCGGGGAGAATCACAGACGCGTTCACCGGGGCAGATGCCCTTGCCGCAGAGCAGATTGTGTCTCATAAACTGTCTTTGAAAAAAAAGACCCGCAATGAAGACCTGGTGGAGACCTCCCGGCTTGAAGCGCATATCCGTCATCTGGAAAAGGATGCGCATGACTTAACCCGGGTGCAGACAGATACCTTGCGAAAACTGGATGAGGCCAACCACGAGATCAATCAAAGGCAATTGCGGATTTCTATTCTTTCCCAGGAAATCAATGAACTGGTGGATAAGATAGCAGGCCTTGATCAGCGACGTCAAATCCTGATGGATGGCCTTGAAATCAGGCGTTCCCATGTCAATGAACGCCTTGTTGCCCTTTATCGCATCAAGGGCACCGGTTATTGGCAGCTGTTTTCCAGACCCGGGTCTGTTTTTGATTTCTGGAAACGTCAACAGGCACTTACAAGAATTATTCGATGCGATGTTCGCCTTCTAGAAGAACAGACGATAGCCATTAAGGCCCTGGAAGAAACGGGTCTTTTGATAGCCGGGGAAACCGGAGAAAAAAAGCTTCTGGAGGCCAATTTGGTTCTGGAAATTGAAAATCTTGAAATAGAGCAGAAAAAACGTCGGAAGCTGCTGGATGGTGTCCGGGAAAAAACAGCCCTGACCCTGGCGGCCATGGCCTCTGCCAGAAAGGCCCTGGAACAGACACTGAAGAAACTTGAATCCCGTCCTGAAACCTCTGTGTCAGCGCAGAAAAAGACCGGGAACACAGGCAGTATCTCCTTTGCAAAAAATGAATTTTTATCCAGTAAAGGTGATTTGGCCATGCCGGTGAAGGGCTCGGTGATTTCAAAATTTGGCAGTCGCACCGGTACGGACGACAACACCTTCACTTTTCAAACGGGAATTGATATAAAGGCCGAAAGGGGGGAGCCGGTGCGGTGTGTGTTCAGGGGCGAAGTCCTTTATGCAGACTGGCTCAAAGGCTATGGCAATCTGATTATTATTAACCATGGTGATAACTATTATACCCTGTATGCCCATATGGAAGAATTTTTCAAAAAAAAGGGAGACGTGGTGGAAGATCACGAGGTAATTGCCACGGCAGGCGATACGGGATCCATCCGAGGTCCGTCGCTTCACTTTGAAGTCAGACACCATGGAAAGCCAGTTGATCCCCTTAAATGGTTGAAAAAAGGAGTGTAAAATGAGAATGCGTTTTGCAGGAGGACCCGTCCGAACCTGGCTGGTATTAATGTCAGTGACCCTGGTCCTGATACTAGCCGATGGTTTCGGTGCCCACCTGATGGCGGAAAAGGAGCAGACCTATGAGTCATTAAAGCTTTTTTCAGACGTACTGCAGGAAATAGAAGAAAACTACGTGGATGAGGTGGATGTAAAGGCCCTGATCCAGGATGCCATAAAGGGCATGGTGGATAATCTTGATCCCCACTCCAGTTTCATGCCCCCGGAGGCCTTTGATGAACTCCAGGACGACACCAAAGGAGAATTTGGCGGTGTGGGGATTGTCATTTCCATGAAAAAGGGTGTCCTTACGGTGGTGTCTCCCATTGAAGGTACACCGGCATATCGGGCCGGAATTATGGCAGGTGATATTATTGTCCGCATTGACGGCAAGGATACTGCAGAGCTTGCCCTGTGGGAATGCGTTAACAGAATGCGGGGGGCCAGGGGTGACACCGTGGAGTTGACCATTGTTCGAAAGGGCCATGAAGTCCCCCTTGTATTTACCCTGAAAAGAGATATCATCCCCATGACAAGTGTGCGAAGCACCACACTTAAGCCGGGGTATGGGTATCTGTGGGTAACCAACTTCAGAAACAATACCGCAGATGAAATGATCGAAGCTTTGAAAAAACTCGAATCCGCAGAGGTACCCCTGAGGGGGTTGATCATGGATTTAAGGAATAACCCCGGGGGACTTTTGAACCAGGCTGTGTCGGTGTCGGATGCCTTCCTTGACCAGGGAATCATCGTTTCCATCAAAGGACGTCAGGCCAGTCACACCGAAGTATTTGAGGCCCATTCCAATGGTATGAAACGAAAGTATCCCATGGTGGTGCTCATAAATGGAGGCAGTGCCAGTGCCGCAGAAATCGTTGCCGGAGCCCTGCAGGATCATAAGCGGGCCATTATTCTGGGAACCACCTCCTTTGGCAAGGGCTCTGTGCAGACAGTTAAGCCCCTCAAAGATGGTTTTGGGCTTAAATATACCATTGCCCGATATTATACGCCCAATGGTCGTTCCATCCAGGCCCAGGGCATCACCCCGGACATTGAGGTGATTCTGCAGCCCCTGGCTGAAAAAACAGAAAAGGAGGATGAACAAAGCGATGTCATGGGGCGCATGCTCCGGGAAAAGGATTTGAAAAATCACCTTGAACCGGAAAAGGCGGTTCAGGATCAATCGGTCAGTCCGGCAGATAAAAAAGAAAAAATGTTTTCACCGGGGGGGCCCATCGGTCTTGAAGGCCTTGCCAAGGATTCCCAGGTCCAGGGAGCCCTTGACATCCTCATGGGCTATACCCTGTTGAGCCATGGCAGGGAAAACAGATAATCGGATGGTGTCATGGCAGTAAAAAAGAAAAAAAAAGGGGAGCCTGCATCCCCCGGGCCAAAAAAGGCCAAGGTTAGAAAAAAAAGGCGAAAAAAAACAGAAAACCTCTCGAAGGAGGCAGGGCCTTCCATTGCCTTTGAATTGAAAAAGGCCGTGGTTGTTATCCTTGTTCTTGTTTGTTTTATTGCATCGGCAGCCATGCTGGCGGATTTTTATCTGGGGGATCGGGGGCGGTCAATATCATCAAGTGCCCCTGAAACCATGGATTCCACCCTGGGTCTTAATACCCCGAACCCGCCTTTGGTACCCCCGCCCGAAACCTCCTTTGACCCTGGGACCGACATGCCAGCCAAAAGGCCCCTGCAGGGTTTACGGCAAAAGTCGGTGGAGGGAAGTCAATATCCGGTGGATACGCCTCCCGGAGTTTTTGAGGAAATCCACCTACGGCCCGTTGTCGGGAAGGCCCGTGTGCATACGGCAGGGCAGGGGGATAAACCGTTGTATGAGGTGTTTGATCAGGAGCATGGCATCTCCCCGGGCCGGGCGGATGCCCCATCAACCCCGGGTGGGGATGGCTTGCCACTGGTGGCCATTATCATCGATGACTTGGGTTTTGACAAGGCCATGGCCATGGCCTTTGCAACCCTTGATCCACACATCACCATGGCCATACTGCCGGGATCTCCCTTTGGAAAGGTCATTGCCAACCGGCTTTATGTCAGAGACATTGAGATCATGCTGCATCTGCCCATGGAGCCCGTGCAGTACCCGGAGGTGGACCCGGGACCCGGAGCCCTCATGGAAGGCATGTCACCGGACTTGCTTCTGGCAACCCTGCGGCGCAATCTGGACAGCATACCCTACATAAAGGGGGTGAATAATCACATGGGCTCCCGGTTGACGACCTTGTCTGATCAGATGCGCCAGGTGTTCACCGTGTTGAAGAAAAGAGATTTGTTTTTCATTGACAGTGTCACGGCAGTTCATTCCATGTGTGGGCCTTCGGCCCGTCTGTTTAAACTTGCCTTTGCCCGGCGGGATGTCTTTCTGGACAATGTCCAGGAGCAGGATTATATCACCGGGCAATTCCAGGAGTTGATCCGCATCAGTCAGCGCCATGGCACGGCCATTGGTATCGGGCATCCCTATCCGGCCACGCTTAAAACCTTTAAGGTCGTCTTGCCTGAGCTTCGCAAGAAGGTTCGCATTGTCAGGGCATCTGAACTGGTTAGGGCATCGGGTTAAGGGCGCAGATGGCAACCCATTCGCCTTCTTCCCGGACTTCCGTGAGGGTGAATCCATGCTGTAGGAGTTTTTCCACGATGCTCTGTTTTTTTCCCGTGATGATGCCGGACAAAATGACAATGCCGCCGGGCTTCACCCGTTTTTTTATGTCCCCGATGATGTCTGAAATAATTTCGGCAATGATATTGGCCACCACCAGATCAAAGGAGCCGCTGCCCTGATCTTTGTATTGATCCAGGGTTGTTTGTTCCAGATGATAAATACCAGGGGAGATGTTGTTTTTTTCAAGGTTTTCACCGGCCACCTGCACTGCCACTTCGTCGGTGTCAATGCCTGCCATGGTGGCGGCCCCCAGAAGTCCGGCGGCAATCATGAGAATTCCGGATCCGGTGCCCACATCCAGCAGGGTCTGCCCCGGCTTTAAGTAATCTTCAATCAGGGCAATGCACATGGCCGTGGTGGGATGGGTGCCCGTTCCAAAGGCCATGCCAGGATCAATGTGGATTATCAGATCGTCACGGCCAGCCTCAAATTCCCGCCATGCCGGTTTGATGATGATGCGGTCGGTGATGCGGGTGACAAAGAAAAATTCCTTCCAGGATTCCGCCCAGTCCTCCTGATCCACCAGATCCGTGGTAATGATGACGCGGATACCAGCGGCTGCAAGTTTCCGGCCCTGTTGTTCAATGGCTGTTACAAGTGGCCGGGAGGCATCGGTGTCAGGGATATACCCGGAGATGGCGGATTCCTCCGACAGAGGCAGGGCATCACTGCCAAACCCCTCAGCAGGCGGTGGCAGAGGTACTTCGCACACCACGCCTTTTAATCCAAGGTTTAAAAAAATGTCGGTGACCAGTTCTTCCGCCAGCTCGGGATCATCGCCGGTGAAGGCGGCTTTAACATGTATCCATTTCATGGGTTTCTTCTTTTTTTATATGGTGTTTTATATGAAATTGCGTATAAACGACTGCAATGGTTAGGGTTTTGTTCTTTGTTGTGCCAGGTGCTTACTGGCACGTATGTTATATGAATATGGGACAGCATGGAAGGCATGGCCGAGGTCATGCACATTCCCAAAGGTGAATCCATGATTAAATACCATGGAAAATGGCGTTGGTACAACCTGGAAAAAGGTATGGCTCTTATTTTATTGTGACCGCGGCATTTGAGCCTTGTGGGGGGGGCTTTCCCATGCGCCTGGAGATGGGATTCAATATGAGGTCCAGGGCATTAGTATGCGCACAGACCTTCCCATGCGCCCGGGATAATTTTGCGTGCTTGCACTTTTGCTGGAATTTTGCTTTAACTCCATGCATTTAAACACATGGCAAGAACAAGGGGTTTGGCATAACATGGGCCATCCGTCCCAATTGATGGCCAGCGGGGTCAGGCTATGGGGTGGCAAACCGGAGAATTTATGACTGACAAAATAAAAAAGAATAATACATATTCCAGGAGGTAAGTTTTTTGTCCAACCCTTATGAATACCTTTACATTTATTATCTGGAGGGCATTCCCACCAGTCTTTCCCCGGTAATGGAAAAAAGTACCTTCATCGGCAACTGGGAGGAGGATGGATTTTCCTTTTTGTTTTTTTCCTACCCCCATGATGATTTGGTGGCACAGATGGTGGACCGCGACGATCATCTTAAGATGATTGATAAATATGAAATGACCAGTGACCAATGGCACGGAGATAAGATTGAATCTTACACCGCCGGCAGTCTTGTGATCTCTCCCCCCTGGAAAATTGCCTTTGTAAATGCACCGGGAATGAAGCATATTCTGCTGGATCCCGGTGTGGTGTTCGGCACAGGCCGTCACCAGACCACCGAAGATTGTCTGGGGTACATGGAATACCTGTGCTGCAAAGAGAAGATTTCAACGGTGGTGGACATCGGCACCGGCACCGGCATATTGGCCCTGGGAGCAGCGGCCCTGGGGTGTGAGCGGGTGCTGGCCCTGGATTTTAATCTTTTGGCAGTTCGCACCACCCTGAAAAATATCCGTTTGAATCATTTTGATGACAGCATTCTGGCCTTCCAGGCCCGGGGGGAGGACTTCATGGATGTACCGGCCCAGCTGGTGGTTGCCAATATCCATTATGATGTCATGAAAACCCTCATTGAAGCCCCGGCATTTGTGGAAAAGCCATGGCTGATTTTGTCAGGGCTTTTAAAAAGCGAGGCGGATAAGGTGTGTGGTCGCCTGGAGGAAAAGCCGGTGACCTTGGTGGAGCGTATCAGCCCTGACGGAGTGTGGAACACTCTGCTGGTAAAAGGGGCAGCGCCCCCAGGTCAATCTACCTCACCGGAGGATTGAAATATCCGTGGATGAGACGGGGAAATAGACGTGTAAGCTCCTGGATGATGAATTCCATGCCCAGGGCCGGACTTTTTCCCCCGGCAGTTTCCATGACTTTAAAATAGCCCAGGGGATCATAATTCAGATTTCGCCACTGGATCATGTGTACCTGGTGCGTGGATAAAAATTGAATCAAGGCTTCAAATTCCAGCTCAGAATCGGTAACGCCGGGGCAGTTCAGGTAATTGATGGAGATGAATTTGTCTTTTGATGCGGCAGTTTCAAAGCTTTGAATTACATCTGCAAAGGTGTAGTTCCTGGGCCTGAAATAGGTGGTGTAGCAGATTTTTCGGACGGAATTCATGCTCACCCGCATGGAATCAAGGCCGGCATCAAATAGCTTTTCCAGCCGACGGGGTATGCCGGCATTGGTGTTCATGTTGATGGTGCCCTGGTCGGTGGCCTGTCGTACCTGGCGGATGGCAGGTTCAATGACATCAAAAGCCGTCAGGGGATCTCCTTCACATCCCTGGCCAAAGCTCACCACGCTTTTTTTCACCTTGGGAATATGTTCCAGGCACACCTGGGCGATTTCATTGGGGGATGGCGTAAAGGAAATGCGGTCCTGGCAGGCTGCAAGGTTATCGGTTTTCTGAAGGGAGATGCAGCCCATGCAGTTGGCGTTGCAGACCTGGGAGGTGGGAAGGGGCGCTTCAAACCTGCCTAGAAAAAAGTTTTTTGCCGCTGGGCAGCCGTATACCAGAGCGCATTTTTCCAGGTGGCGCATGAGGCGGTTATCGGGATATTTTTTCTGCATGGCCTTGACCCCGGCCACAATACCTTTTCGGGGCATGAGGCGTAAGTCCTGACGTCTTTCCTTGTCCACGAGCAGGGCCGCGGACCGGAATCCCCCCTTTCCCCAGCCCGTGGCCCCATAGGAAAAGAGAGGCAGAAGGGCACCTTCAACGGCACTTTCATAGGCGGCAACATATCTGTTCACGTACCCTGGCGAATTGAATACTGAAACGGCATGGATCGGTTCTCCGGGGTTGTAGGGGTTTGTTTTAAGGGTTTCAAAGCAGAACTTGTCAAAGTTAAATACAATGGGAAACCGATCCGGCAGCATCATCATTTCACTACCATGGGGTATTTCCACGGTTTCACCCTGGGTGAGCAGCACCGGTTGATCGCCAGCCATGGCGGCGGCACCAAATCCTTCAAGTTCAAAGATTTCCCCTTTTTTATTGGCCACCACCGGTGTCAGGGGGGCTTTACTTATGGCTTTTGTCTTGGGTCTGTGCGGTTTTGATTTTTTCATGGGTTTTTTCCCTTAGGGCTTGATCATGCCATTGGCATCCCGGAACAATGGCGCCGGGGGGGCAGGTGGTAGTTTAAGGTCTGGCTGTGCTGCGGGCCATTTTGTCAGGGGCAGGCACTGGTACCAGGCCAGATTCATCAACGACGACGAGTGACCCAAATTATGACCAAGCCCCATCCATTAAAGCAGGGGCGGTTATAGCAGAAAAACTCCATGCTGTCATTATTTACATTCCAGTGTCGACATGTTAGGTTCTTTGGGCTTGATCGCAACGTGGGGCACAGGTCACTGTTATGACCAGGCCAGATTATTTGCGTTGATTGCCCTGTTGGTTTTGAAAAAGAATTACGGCATATTGTGGGACCTGACATGGGAATGTCAGGGCAAAAAATTTTTGATTCAGACAGGCCTGTTTCAGAGGTGTTATTGTCAAAAAGCAGCATTTGAGGGGAAGCCTATGTCATCAGCGGTTCATCATTTCGGCGTTCAGGTTTATTACGAGGACACCGATCACTCAGGCGTGGTGTATCATGCCAATTATCTTAAATATTTAGAAAGGGCCAGGGAGGATGTCATCGGTATCGGGGAATTGTCCCGGCTATGGCATGAAGAGGGCGTGGGGTTTGCCGTTTACCGGGCAGATCTATGCTTCCATGAAGGTGCCATATTCGGTGACTGCCTGGATATCCGAACCCGCTGGGATAAAGAAAGTCTTTACCGGGTCATCTGGCACCAGGAAGTGTGGCGGCCCGGTGGGGAAAAGCCCGCCGTTACGGGAGAAATTCATCTGGTGTGCCTTGATAAAAATAAAAAACTAAGACCCCTTCCGGAGATTTCCCCCCGTTAAACCTCCAGGGTGCAGGGGAATGTAAGACCCTGGTGATCTGGCTCAGGAAAACGCCTGTTTTGCTTGCCGCTCTCATGCCATTTCAGTCGTTCCACTTCATATCGTCCCATGTCTGAAATTGCATATTCTGTAATCATTGCCCTGTGATTATCCACAGGGCTGATGTGATTTGCATAATCGTGTTGTTGTATGCGCACATTGATCCAGGCGTGTTTCTGGGTCTTTAAAACCATTTTAAGCATGCACATGAAGGGATATAGATAGGTTCTGTGAAGGAAGTCTGCTACATTTCTTCCCGGGAGGAGAACTCCGTCCAAGGGGTTTGTCACTGTGGATTGCAAAATGATGCCCTCCCGAGACAGCAGATGGTGGAAACATTCTTTTTTTATTTTTTTAAAATGTTGCTTTACCTGCTGATATTTTTCCCTTGACGTTTTAGGGGCATCGTTGAAAAGCCATGATTCCCCCTGGAAAATTGAGTGAAAGGCCCTTTGCTCGTGGGCAAGGGGGCTGGCATTGGTTTGCCACAGTTTCTTTGCCATTAATCCATCGGAAGGGTTTAACACAATGGCTGCGCGGTGGTAAAGATTTTGGCGCTGAAGCATAAGATACTCACTGGCTTTTTTGATATCCTGTGGGTCGATGCTGCTGAAATCAACCCCCTGGTAATCAATTAAAACACGAATTCCGGGAACGTAGCGATGATGAGAGGCAATATTGACGACCATATCAATGAATTCTTCTGCATGGAGGGGGCCCATGTGTTTTACGTAGGCAAGACAAAGATGGGTATCAATGATAATCATTTTTTCCCTTATACAACACAATATTAGTGTATTATTGTTACATCAGAATCTTTTAGTACATGTTGCGCTGTCTGTCAATGAAAAAGTGTAAAAAGTACCAGCAATTCAGGCATGATCCCATTGCACCAGAAATGATGATGGCGACCTGTGCCATGTCACCGGCACTTCATTGTTGACTCATGTGGTCTGCAACTGTAGTATGGTTGGGTGTATGTCCTTTATCATGCAGGTACCTTGATTGCCCTGATAATGGGCCTGATTCTCACTTCGGCTACTTGGAGATGGATGAAAATATGTGCCTTGCAGTTCCTGCAAAAATTGTTGAAATAAAAGATTTGCTGGCAACAGTGGATGTGGATGGCGTTCGGCGGGAGGCCAGTCTCATGCTCCTTGAGGATGTCAATATCGGGGATTATGTCATTATTCATGCCGGTTTTGCCATAAGCAAAGTGGATGAAGACATTGCACAGCAGGCCCTTGTGGATATGCGCAACATGCTGGATGCGGCAGATGATTTTTATGATAAAATGGCTTGACGTTCCGGCATGGACATCAATACCAGGATTTCAGCCAGGCATATTGATATCACCGGTGTGGTACAGGGGGTGGGGTTTCGCCCGTTTGTGTATCAGCTGGCGCGTTATTATGGCTTGAATGGCCAGGTGTCCAATACCGGCCAGGGGGTTCGCCTGCTGGTGGAGGGGCCGGAAGAAAAAATAGCTGCCTTCAGCCGGGACATCTCCGAAAAAGCTCCCCCCCTTTCCAGTATCACTGCCTTGCAATCGAGGCTGTCGCCGGTGCAGGGATTTGATGATTTTACCATCTGCATGAGCAGTGGGGCAGGCCAGCGCCGGGCACTTATCTCTGCGGATGTATCCGTCTGTACCCATTGTCTGGCAGAAATGCATGATTCTGCTAACCGACGATTTGCCTATCCTTTTATCAACTGTACCCATTGCGGTCCCCGGTACACCATCATTAAGGATATCCCCTATGATCGTGCCAAGACCGCCATGGCAGGGTTTTCCCTTTGTCCAGATTGTCAAAAGGAGTACGATGATCCCCTGGACAGGCGGTTCCATGCCCAGCCCAATGCCTGCCCGGTGTGCGGCCCCAGGGTATTTCTGGTGGATGCCCGGAAAAATTGCGTGGACAATGACCCCGGGGATGCCCTGAAAAAAGCGGCGTTGATGTTAAAAAAAGGACACATTGTTGCCGTCAAGGGCCTGGGGGGATTTCATCTGGCCGTGGATGCCAGCTGCCATGATGCGGTGACCCGCCTGAGAACGGCCAAGAAAAGACCGGATAAACCCTTTGCCCTCATGGCCCGGACCCTCTCATATGCCGCCCGGCATGTGCATATAAGCCCCGAGGAAGAAACCCTTTTAATGTCCCGCCACCGTCCCATTGTACTTTTAAGAAAACGGTTTTTTGCCCGGGAAAAGGATTCCAAGTCATTGACCGGCACCCAGGTCCTTGGAAAACTGGACGATCAGGATTTTCTGAGTGATGCCATTGCTCCGGGCAATCCCCTGCTTGGCATCATGCTACCCTATACCCCCCTTCATTATCTGTTGCTGGAACAAGGTCCCCCGGTGCTTGTGATGACCAGTGGCAACCCCAGCGGGGAGCCCCTTTCCATTGACAATGACAAGGCTTTTACCGATTTTTCTCACATGGCTGATTATTTTCTTTTTCACAACAGGGATATCTATTTCCGGGCCGATGATTCTATTTTGCAGGTACAGGAGAAAATTCCCCGTTTTTTAAGGCGTTCCCGAGGGTATGCCCCTCTGCCGGTATTTTTGAAGAATCCCCTTCCCCAGGTCCTTGCCTGCGGGGGGGGGGTAAAGAGCACCGTATGCCTCACCCGGGAAGACAAAGCCTTTTTAAGCCAGCATATCGGAGATCTTGACAACGAAAAGGTATTTGAATTTTACCGCTCCACCGTGGATCATCTAAAGAAAATTCTGGATATCCGCCCGGGTATAATTGCCCACGATCTCCATTCGGGATATCTTAGTACCACTTGGGCACTGGCACAAGAGGACGTGACCAAAGTGGCGGTTCAGCACCACCATGCCCATGCGGTTTCCTGCATGGCGGAAAATCATGTGCTGGACCCTGTGATTGCCATCACCCTTGACGGTACGGGCCTTGGCACAGATGGGTCCATATGGGGCGGGGAGGTTTTAACCTGTACCCTGACGGATTTTAAACGTTGTGCCCATCTTAAATATACACCCATGCCCGGGGGGGATGCCGCCGTGCGGGAACCTTGGCGCATGGCAGCTGCTCATCTGTGGCAGGTGTGGGGGGATGATTTTGTGGATCTGGACCTTCCCTTGATACACCGGGTGGGACAAGATCGCCTCCGATTTGTGGCTACAATGATGAAAAGGAAGATTAACTCACCCCTGACATCCAGCTGTGGTAGGCTCTTTGATGCCGTGGCAAGCCTTTGCGGTATCCGAGACAATATGACCTTTGAAGGCCAGGCGGCCATGGATCTCCAGGCGGTGAGTCAGCGAAATGAACAGAGAGCCTATGCCATGGATTTCAAGGAAATCCATGACGAAGAAGGTAATACCCTGGTGGAGATGGACACCAGGCCTGCCATGATGGAAATGGTTGAAGATGTGCAAAAAGGTCTGGCTCCGGGGGAGATCGGCACCCGATTCCATGAAACCATTGTACGGGGATTTACCCATGTGGCCCTGGGGGTGAGTGATGAAACAGGTATTGATAAGGTGGTTCTCACCGGCGGGGTTTTTAATAACGGCATTATTGTGTCTGGGCTTTTAAAACGCCTTGAACATCATGGTTTGAGGGTTTATACCCATACAAGAGTGCCTGCAGGTGATGGTGGCATCAGTCTGGGCCAGGCGGTGATTGCAGGCAGTGTTGCCAGGTAAACATAAATTACTCGTCAGTCATGAGTCCTGTGAATTGCCCAATACCCCTCAATGGAAACCATGGGGTTTGGTCACAGCATGGGCCCTTTTCTCAATTGGCGGACCAACGGAGAAATTTATATGGCACTGAAATATGTTCAGGAATATAGAGATGGTGATCTTGCCCGGCAGCTTATTGATGCCATCGGGCGTATCCATGGAAAAAAAGTGCGCCTTATGGAGGTGTGCGGTACCCATACCATGGCCATCTTCCGCCATGGTATCCCAAGTGTATTACCCGATAACATAACCCTTTTGTCCGGACCGGGGTGCCCTGTCTGCGTAACATCCCAGAAGGATATTGATACCTTTGTAGCGCTTTCCATGGAAAAAGGGGTGATTCTAACTACATTTGGCGATCTCATGAGGGTGCCAGGTACCCATTCATCGCTGCTGCAGCAAAAGGCCATGGGCCGGGATATCCGCGTGGTTTATTCTGCCTTTGATGCGGTGAAACTGGCAGCGGAAAATCCCCACAGCCAGGTGGTATTCTGTGCGGTGGGATTTGAAACCACCACCCCCACGGTGGCGGCCTCCATTTTGGCGGCAAAACACCAGGGACTCACCAATTTTTTCATTCATTGCGCACATAAACTCACCCCCCCGGCCCTTGGTGCCCTCATGGAAAACCCCGGAGTGGACATTGATGGCTTCCTTCTTCCCGGCCATGTTTCTGTTATCACTGGTACCCATGCCTATGAACCGGTCTTTGATCAATATCAAATTCCCTCGGTGATTGCAGGGTTTGAACCAGTGGATATTTTAAAGGCCATTCTCATGCTGGTAAAACAGAATGATTCCGGGGTGCCGGCCCTGGAAAATGCCTATCCCAGGGCAGTGTCAGACAAGGGTAATCCCAAGGCGTTGTCCATGATGGCCCAGGTGTTTGAAACCGCAGATGCCGTGTGGCGGGGGATTGGCCTGATTCCGGCAAGCGGGCAGGTGCTGAAATCTGCTTTTTCTCGGTTTGATGCCCTGGAAAAATTTGATATAGATATCCAGGATACCCCGGAGCCCGCCGGGTGCGCCTGTGGAGAAATATTAATGGGACTAAAAAGCCCTGAGCAATGCAGGCTTTATAAGAAACGATGTACCCCCATGCATCCTGTGGGGCCCTGCATGGTTTCCAGCGAAGGGGTATGTGCGGCATTTTACAGGTACAGTTAATGGCAGGGTGCATTCCCATTTTTCCGGTTCGACGCTTAATCAGGGAGATGTCAGGCGTGCGCTATTGGCGCTTTTGTTTGAAATTGCCTTTAAACACAGCCTCTTGACAAAATCACAATAACACAAGCCTGACCCCCGTTGGCTTTGCCAACTATGACACATACACCATATTGTGATCAAGCCGGGAAAATGGGAATTCCCCCTAATAGAAAGGCTGTACTGCATGAGCCTTCACCAATCAGTTCGCATCGAAAGTTGAGCAGATAAATATATGAAGTATGGGAAAAAGGTTTCACCCCAGCACTTATCAATACAACATCCGAAAAAGGATACATGAACTATGTGCAATGAGAAGGTATTACTGGACCATGGCAGCGGGGGCAAGATTTCCCATGACATGATTTCCAACATGATTCTTCCCGCCTTTGATAATCCGATTCTGGGCCGTCTGGACGATGGTGCTGTCTTTGATTTCAATGGCATAAAAATGGCATTTTCCACGGATTCCTATGTGGTGGATCCCATTTTTTTTCCCGGTGGAAATATTGGAGATCTGGCCATAAACGGCACGGTGAATGATGTAGCCATGTGTGGGGCGGACCCCAGGTATGTCAGTGTGGGGCTGATCCTGGAAGAGGGCTTTTCCGCAGCATTGTTATCAGAAATCCTTGAATCCATGGCTCTGGCTGCCAGAAATGCCGGCGTTCAGGTGGTCACTGGGGATACCAAGGTGGTTCCCCGGGGCAAGGTGGATAAAATTTTTATCAATACCTCCGGGTGCGGTCTTCTTTATCACGGGGTGCACGTGTCAGGCAGTAACGCCCGCCCTGGAGATCACGTTATTATAAGCGGCACCATTGCCGATCATGGCATAACTGTATTAAGCGCCAGGGAGGGCCTGGGGTTTGATGCCGCTATTCAGAGTGACAGTGCCCCCTTGAACCATATGGTCAGACAGATTCTGGCCGTTGCCTCCGGGGTACATGTGCTCCGGGACCCCACCCGGGGGGGGCTTGGTACCACCTTAAACGAAATTGCCGGGCAGTCCGGGGTGGGGATTCGCATGAAAGATAAGGACATTCCTGTGAAAGACGCGGTCCGCAGTATGTGTGAACTTTTGGGGTTTGATCCCCTGTATATTGCCAATGAAGGAAAACTTCTTGCCATTGTTGCACCGGAGGACAGCGATGCTGTGCTCTCTGCCATGAGGCACAATGTCTTTGGCAGGGATGCTGCCATAATCGGAGAGGTGACAAAGGAAGATCCTGGCCGGGTGTTTCTGGAAACAAGCATCGGCGGAACCCGCATGGTGGATATGCTGGCAGGAGAGCAGCTGCCCCGGATATGTTGAAGTCGGCATTAAAAAGGCTTGACTCTGGGGTGCAATGGGTGTAAACGCTGCGGTTCTTATCTGGAAACATCCCATGTTTTCGGGAAAGGTTTTTTCATATACTGCCATGCCTGTTTTGGGCTATTAACTGGAAATCATCCCATGACCATTGAAAAAAAACAATTGCTGTCATCCGTATTATGGAACCTGTTTCTTCTAACAACAGGCTCCATTATTGCTGCCATTGGCTTTAATTCCATCATTATTCCCCACGGGTTTGTCACAGGGGGGTTGTCCGGGCTGTGCCTGCTGTTTTACTATGTTACCAATTTGTTTTCCACCGGTATCTGGTATCTGCTTATCAATATCCCCCTGTTCCTTGTCGGATGGGTGAAGATCAGTCGACGGTTTTTCTTTTACAGTCTTTACGGCATGATCGCCTTTTCCCTTTCACTGGAATTTATCTCCTTTGAAATCGCCATAAAAGATCCATTTTTGGCCATTCTGGCCGGGGGAACGATTATGGGGATTGGCGGGGGTATGGGGCTACATTCACTGGGCTCCATGGGGGGGCTTGATATTGTCAGTATCATGCTAAATCAGAAGTATGGCATCGGCATTGGTAACTTTCTGTTTGCCTTTAACATGGTGCTGTTTGCCTTCAGTTTCACCATGCTGGATACAGACCTTGTGTTGTATTCCATTGCATTGAGCTATGTCTCCTCACAGGTGCTGGACTACGTGTTGACTATGTTCAACCAGCGAAAGATGATAGTTATTATTTCAGACTTTCACAACGAGATTGCCGATACCATCAAGCAAAAATTGAACAGGGGAGCAACCTTCCTCAATGGCTCCGGTGCGTACTCCGGCAGAGAGAAAAAAGTTATTTTAACGGTGGTCCATAATTATCAGCTCAAGCGCCTTGAAGAGGCGGTGCTTCTGATTGATCCCAATGCCTTCATGATCACGGAAAATACCTTTAATGTTCTGGGCCTGGGATTTTCAAAGCCCAAGACCTACTAGTACAGCGTCATATCTTAATTTTAGGATAACTGATTCTGAACAGCTCAGAGATACACTGTTCCGGGAGATGCAGTATCCTAAATTTTAGCCTTGACCATGCGCTAGTGGTTACTGCCATGTATGTTTATATGAAACCACTGCCTCAAAGTACCGATAGCAGCGCCCCCAACGGTCGGACCGCTCACCCATTGGGGGCAGCATAATGCCATTTTTAATATTTGTTGTGTAAGCCGACATTACCGTTATGAAAAAGGGTAAATATTTCGGCCAACACCCCATTTTTATCCATTTGGGCATGCTCTCATAGCCTTATGTATGCTATGCAGTCGCCAATAGGCGAATATGGGGCACTGGCCAATCCTTTACAATACCAACCCGAATATTTACAAAAAAGGAAATATAAATTGAAAGCGTTAAAAGGATCACAGCGGAAATATTTAAGGGGACTTGCCCATGGTTTGAACCCTGCGGCATTTGTGGGACAAAAAGGTCTCACCGATGCCCTTGTCAGTGAAGTCAACGAGGGACTGGAGGCTGCTGAACTGATCAAGGTAAAGTTTGTTGATTATAAAGAAAAAAACACAAAGACCGCATTGGCCGAGGATATTGCCCGGCGCACCGATTCTCATCTTGCCGGGCTCATAGGCCATGTGGCCATATATTACAGGGAACACAGAGACCCTGAAAAACGAAATATCAAAATCCCCTGACCCCAACTATTCGGGTGGTCGATGTTGTGACCGGGACCCGTATTCGTAATTAACAGATCTGATCAGATCCTTCTTCTGACTCATATCTGTCAATTTCACTGGTTTCATGGCCCAGGGGCCGTGTCATTAAGCGGGTGATGGCGTTTTTCGGGGTGCTGTTTTCATACAGTGCCCGATAGACTTCGTTGATGATGGGCAGTTCAATGTTGAGTTTTTTTGCCAGGTGGTATATGGATTTTGTGTTCCTTACCCCTTCTGCCACGCTGCGTCGTTTGTTCTGGATGTCCGCCAGGCTCATACCCTGGCCCAGCTGTTTGCCCACGGTGTAATTTCGGCTTAAATCCCCGGTGCAGGTGAGGATGAGATCCCCCACCCCGGAAAGTCCGGAAAAGGTGTGGGGATTGGCCCCCATGTGCATGCCCAACCGTCTGATTTCAGCAAGCCCCCGGGTAATCAGCGCCGCCCGGCTGTTCAGTCCCAGCCCCATGCCGTCCACAAAACCTGCGGCAATGGCAATGACGTTTTTCACCGCTCCCCCAAGTTCAAGCCCGATGGGATCCTCATTGACATAAATTCTGAAATAATCTGTGGCAAAAATATGCTGAATTCTGGTGGCCACGGCATTGTTTTTTGCCCCCACACTGATTGCGGTGGGAACTTTCTGGGCCACTTCCCGGGCAAAACTTGGGCCTGATAATACCACAATATTGTCCGGGTTCAGGCATGGAAGCACTTCTTTTAGCACTCCGTACATGGTCAGATATGTTCCGTCTTCAATGCCCTTGGATGCTGTGATAACGACGGTATCGCTGGCAATGTAAGGTGCCATGCGGATACCCATGTCCCGCATGGTGTGGGAAGGTACCACCACCAGCAGAATTTTGTTGCTTTTTACCACCGTTTCAAGGTCATTGGAGGGCAGCAGGTTCGGTGAGAGCTCAATGTCCGGGAGGAACATTTTGTTTTCCCGGTGGGAGACAATGTCTTGCACCACTTCTTTTTCATAGGCCCACAAATTCACTTTATATCCTTTCACGGCCAGAAGGTTGGCAAGGGCTGTGCCCCAGCTTCCGGCCCCGATAACACCTATCTGCTCTACCTCTTCAATTATTTTGTCCATGATATTCTTCCTGAATTGTATTCATTTGATAGTTATTGCTGATTTTTTATAGTACCCACATGTCCTGGTGGCCACAGGGAATGATGAAAATGGCAATATGCCGCCCCCTGGGGCTTGCCATTCCACGGCATCCTGTTTATAACTGTTATCTGGGCTGTAGTCAATTTTCAGATTTTGATGCCTTGTCAGATGTCCCTGCTAATGGGTGGAACATACAAAGAAATTTCTTTAAATGTTCCTTCTGGTGGGAAAATTGGAAAATCGACAGGAACGATTTAAGGTCCTTTTGCAGGGGGCAGTGAACCCGATGGAGTGTAAATATGGATAAAGCAAGTATCTGGGATATCAATTTTACCATGCACAACAGCGTGTTTGATTCTCTGTCTGCCCATCTTGCAATTCTCGATGAGAACGGTACCATTATTTCCACCAACCGGGCCTGGAATGAAAGTGCCCAAAAAAGAGGAAATCCCTGCGGTGATGATGTGCCCGGGGAAAATTATCTGAAGGTGTGCGCCAATATCATGGGCCATAATCGTCAGAAAACCCTGGAGATCATTGAGGGCATCCAGGGGGTGATCGACGGCTCCATTGGGGAATTTTGCATGGCGTATCAGGTGCATACCCCCGGTGAGCGTATCTGGTTCCAGATTCGGGTGCTGCGCCTCTCAGGGCAGGAGGATTTAAAACTCCTGGTGAGTCATGAAGATATCACCGGCTTGAAACTGGCTGAGGAAGCCCTTCGTCTTGGTAAAGAAGACCTGAAAAAGCAGAAACAGCGTCTGGAAGAAAAGAACATTGCCTTGAAGGTGCTGCTGGAACAGCGAGAAGCAGATAAAAGGGATCTGGAACAGAATGTGCTGGGCAATGTCAAGGAAATGGTGCGTCCCTATCTTGATCGTTTGAAGGCCGCTCCCCTGAGGGCAGAAGATCGGAAAATTGTGGAACTTATCGATTCCCAGCTCATGGCGATTGTTTCGCCTTTCATGAATCGCTTAAGCCATGCCGGGATTTTCTTAACCCCCCAGGAGCTCCAGGTGGCCACCCTGGTCAAAGAGGGAAAGCCCAGTAAGGAGATTGCCGATATCTTGTATCTTTCCGATGCCACAGTGCACTTTCATCGAAAAAATATCCGGAAAAAACTGGGCCTTTCCCATCGGAAAAAAAATCTTCGTTCCCATCTGATGTCATTGTCCTGAAGCCATTGCCCGGGCCCAAGTGATGACCGCTTCCCACGGGTTCATGTAAGAATTTCCTGTAATGCCGGCTTAAGGCAGGGAAATTTAAATTGAAATCCCGCCTGGGTCAGTGCCTGGGGAACGCCTTTTTGACTGCTCATGAGGGCATGGCTCATTTCTCCCAATAATAGTTTCATCATAAATGCCGGAGCCGGCATGATGCTGGGTCGGTTTAATACGTTGCCAAGTGTTTTTGCAAAGGTTTTTTGTCTCACCGCCTCCGGTGCACAGAAATTAAAGGGACCGGAAAGATTTGGTGTGTCCATGAGAAAAAGGATGGCCCCCACAAGGTCATCCATGTGAATCCAGGGAAACCAGTGCAGTCCCCTGCCAAGGGGGCCCCCGGCAAAGTATTTAAAGGCTGGAAGCATTTTGACAAGGGCGCCTCCGTTTTTGCCCAGCACCACCCCAAAGCGCATACGGACCACTCGGCATCCGGTTGCCTCTGCCTTTATGGATTCTTTTTCCCAATCTATGCACACCGATGCCAGAAAATCATTTCCCGGTCCCCTGTCCTCTGTTAACAGTGCTTCCCCGCCGTCTCCATAATATCCAATGGCCGAGGTGTTTAACAACAAAGAGTGATTGTTTTTGGGTAGTGCGTCTACAATGTGCTTTGTGGTCAGAATCCGGCTGTGATAAATTTGGAGTTTATACCTCTTTGTCCAGTAGCCGAAAATATTTTTGCCGGTAAGATTAATGATGACATCTGCATCCGGCACTGCATCCTGCCATGGGCCGGGCCGGGTGGTGTCGGCAGGTATCCATTTAAGCTTGTCTGTGGTGATCCGGGGATGTGTCCTGGATGTGCCGATGCCTGTCATGGTATGCCCCCCGGCAAGCAAGGTTTCGGTGAGGCGAGTGCCCACAAAGCCAGATGCTCCTGTTATGATTATGTTCATATGTGTTCTCCTTTTTTATATGAAGTGCCATACAAAAAGCTGCAATTATGAGAGTTTCAATCTTCGTTGTGCCAGAGATTTGCTGCCATTATTGTGTTGATTTGCTGAATACATTACTTAATGATTTAGGAGTCTTATGGTTATACGCAAAAAAAAGACTCCGGAATCCAACAAGAACCTTTGTGTTTTTGTGGCTGACGTTATGATTCATTTCGTTTCTAGCACATATTCGTGACAAAAGCATGCTGCCCGATAAAAAAATAACCCTCAATAAACAATAGCTTCGTCAACTATATTCTTGATCAGGTTGCCAGCTATATGATGCGTTCTCAAAATCATAAATGTACAACACATTGACTCTTGCGCTCCTGATCAAAGCTCATTTTAAAAATTGACGAAGGTATTGATAAAACATGCCGGAGCAGTTCTGGGAAAACCGGCCAACAAAAACTTGAACATCGCGTTATGGTCTTGGGAAAATATATGCCAGCGAATGGGACAATTGCCCCAGAAAATGCCAAACGCAGAGATGATGGCTGCTGTTTTCACTTTCTTTTTTATTATTCTCTTGACACAATATAAAAATATGTGAAGAGTAGTGTATTCAAGGAATACGATAGAAAAAATGAATGAAGTTCATGGGATTACCCCGTCACTGCATTCCATATCCATTTGGAATGACAGGAGCTGTACAGCCCGGTCACCCATTGGGAAATCCCTCGGAATGCAGAAAAATTATTTGAAACAATAATGAATTCCGGTTTGTCCGGATGGGGAAACTTTTATATGAAAAAAACCGGTTATTTGCATGACAACAGATATATGCTCCATGATACAGGCCCCTATCATCCCGAGATTGCCGATCGACTTCTGGCCGTATACGAGGGTATTAAAGCCCAGGGGATGCTGGAGCATCTTACCATGATACCAGCCTCCCGGGCGGACGTAAACTGGATTGAAGCAGTCCATGATCCCGATTATATCCGGCGGTTTGAAGAGATCTGCCTCTCCGGTCACAATACCTTTGATGACCCGGACAACTGTATTTCCATGGATTCCTATGAGTCTGCCTTTCTGGCAGTGGGCGGTATCCTGGACACCATTGATCTGATGATGGAGGGGGATATTGATAATGCCTTTTGTGCCGTTCGTCCTCCGGGTCACCATGCGGAACGGGACAAGGCCATGGGCTTTTGTTATTTTAATAATATTGCCATAGCCGCCCGCTATCTCCAGGAAAAATGGGGTATAAAAAAAGTTGCCATCATTGACATTGATGTACACCATGGCAATGGGACCCAGCATATTTTTGAACGGGATCCATCGGTGTTTTATTATTCCATCCACGAACACCCCTCCTTTGCCTACCCCGGCACCGGAAGGGATTTTGAAGTGGGGACCCTGGGGGGGCATGGATTTACCAAAAATTCCCTGGTACTTCCCGGGCAGGGAGATGATACCTATTACATGTTGATCCAGGGTGATCTTATGCCCGCCATGAACCAATTTGAGCCCGAAGTGATTCTGGTGTCCACGGGATTTGATGCCCATATAGATGATGAAATGTCTGATATTAAAGTTACCACACCTTGTTTCTCATGGATCATGCAGACCATCATGGATCTGGGGGAGCGCCATTGCAACGGGCGGGTAATCTCCATCCTGGAGGGGGGATATTCTCTGCAGCGATTGCCGGAGCTTGCCAGAAATCATATAAAGATTCTTCTTGATTTATAAAAAACCGGAGGGAAAATATGTTTGTCAGCAATCACATGAAAAGAAAAGTGATCACCATCGATGCGGATGCTTCCGTGTTGGAAGCACAGCAACTCATGGCAGAAAAACAGATTCGCCATCTGCCCATTGTGGACGCTGAAAATAAACTCATTGCCATTGTAACGGACCGGGATATCAGAAGTGCCATACCCTACAGTCTGCTCAAGGAGTCGGGAAACACCCAGACAAAGGAGAATTTGAGCAACTTGAAGGTCAAAGATATCATGAGCGTAAACCCCAAAAGCATTTCTCCCATGGATACCATCCAGGATGCGCTACTTTTGATTCAGAAGTACAAGGTGGGGGCATTTCCTGTCATTGATGAGAATAGAAAACTGCTGGGGGTTCTTTCCGTCAGGGATCTGCTCAGCTCATTTATCAATGTGCTGGGAATCAATGAGCCCGGAACCCTTTTGTGCGTGCTCATGGAAGAAAAGGTGGGGCAGTTGAAAAAGATTGTGGACACCATCACCGAAGAGGGTATTTCCTTTGGCAGCGTGCTGGTCAATCGCCATTGGGATCCCAATCAGCGGGCGGTGTTTATTTATCTTTTAACCAATAATGTCATGCGGGTGAAAAAGAAAATAAAGGCGCTGGGATTTTCCCTGCTGGACCCCATGTCGTGGTACATTGACAGCATTTCCCAGAATCATCAGCAAGATTGATTTCGCCTGCATAAACGGTGAAATTTATTAACTGATTGCGATTTTTGTCATTGATGATTTATTTCGGCCGGAGACGACCACATTTCCTGCCCAATTTTTATGATCACATCATAAAAATTGGGCAGCGACCTTGACAATTCTTCCCATCGTATATAATATATGCTCATAATTGCGGCACATTTTTTCCTCCAAATACCTGATTTCAGGGCTGAGTGCTCCCCTTGGAATTTAACATGATAGTTGGGGGAATTTTTCTTGGTTTTAATTCTGAAGGCAAGGCCTTGCAATAAATTTTTTGTTACTGTGATGTGTCGTGAAACTGTTTTAAGAAAGGAGATTCTCACTATGGAAAATGTATGTAAATCATGTGGTGTAATACTTTTGAGGCATCAGAAGACTTGCCCCTGTTGCGGATCGGTAAAGGCGTATGAAACCCATCATGATACCATCCCCTATCCTGAAACTGAATTGAACGATTCTTTAAGCGATCCCTTTATTGGCGATCGCCATGTCGGTTACTGAGCTGGCATTTCCCTGTTTTATCCCCCTTCAGAAAATCTGTTCTGACTCTTTGAGGATTTATCTGTCAAGTAAAGAAGGATGACAATCTCTTTTATCCTTGTTATTTTTGCCTGAAAGTTGACCACATCCTGCCTGGAGGCTGCGCCCTTTGGCCCACCGTTTGACCACAAACAGGCCAGCAGCCTCCAGAATTGCTGCAAATTGATGCAGTGCCTCGTCGTCAACGGAGTTTAAAGACAATTCTTTTTTTTCCCCACTTTTTTTCGGATCTTTCGATGCTTTGGTGGCGGAGGGGCCGGGATTGTAGGCGATTAGATTAACCCGCACCATTAAGCCTGAGAGATAGTCCACAAGTTGCTCGGCGTCTTTTTTTGCGTCATTGATGCCTTTGATGAGAATGTACTCAATAAAGATAACCCGCCGGGAAATCAGGGGATGTGCCATCAGGGCTTCTTTCAGATCTGTCAGGGAATGGCGCCTGTTGATGGGCATTAGCATTGAGCGGATGTGATCATCAGCACTGTTGATGGAAACTGCAAGGTTCAGCTGGGGCAGGTCCTGCCGGGCCAGGGCTTTAATGCCTGGTATTACACCGCATGTGGAAACCGTCATGTGCCTGAGGGCAATGTCAAATCCCCGGGGCTCGTTGAATACCCTGATGGCCTGGAACAGGGCTTCCAGGTTATCAAAGGGTTCCCCCATCCCCATGAATACAATGTTTTTTATGTTTTTTCCCAGGATGAACCGGGCGGTGAAAAGCTGACCGGTGATTTCATGCACGGCAAGATTCCGGAAAAAGCCATGTTTTGCCGTTTCGCAGAACACACATCCCATGCGACAGCCTGCCTGGGTGGAAACACAAAGCGTGTTGTAGTGCTTCATGGGTATGACAACCGATTCAATGGCAAGGCCGTCTGCAAGTTGAGTCACAAACTTCAGGGTGCCGTTGGTTTCCTGCTGTTGCTCGACTATGTCCATGGATGGGAAAAGTACCTGTTCAAGCAGTCGGGCTGTTAGTCGGGGGGAGTCTTGAAATTCTTGCGCCAGGGAAAATGACGGGTTGCCCTTTTTGATGATTTCACGGATTAGTGCCCTGGCATGAAAGTCTCCCTTGGCATGGTTTGTTTTCAGCCACTGGGCAATGTGACAGCATGTCATTTCAAGAATATTTAAATGCATCGGTAGGTGTCTGCGACGATGTCAAATCGTTTCATTATCTGTTGCAGGGCCTGGCGTTCCAGACCGCATTGCCGGGCGGCCTGGGTGACATTCCCGCTGGTAAGCGAAAGCAGACTGCCAATATAGTTGTGGTTAAACTGATGGAGCAGGGCTTCTTTGGCCTCTTTGTACGGAAGGGTAAAAAGGTTCGCCGGATCAGTCAGATGGGGTTGTATTTTTGGTCTCTGGGCCGGTAATACCATGTCCCCGGGGGAAATGGTGCTATTGTCACTGTGTAAAATACCCTGGATCAGTACATTTTCAAGCTCCCGGACATTGCCTGGCCATTGTTGTTTCAGTAACAGGTCCATCAAAGCTGGATCTATCTCTTTTTCAGGCTTATTGAGTTTTTTGCAGTGTTTGGCCACCAGATGACGGGCAATGGGGGGGATATCGATGATGCGATCCCGTAATGGGGGCAATGTGATTGTGAACACGCTGAGCCGGTAGAAGAAGTCTTCCCGGAATTCACCCAGCTCTATTTTCTGGGCAATGTTGCGATTGGTGGATGCAACGATGCGGACATCCACCTTTCTGGATTTATTTTCTCCCAGGGGTTTGATTTCTTTTTCCTGGAGTACCCGAAGCAGTTTGGTCTGAATGCCGGGGCCTATGTCACCGATTTCATCCAGGAAAATGGTGCCGCCGTGGGCCTCCTGAAAAAGACCTGTTTTATCCATGGCCGCATTGGTAAATGCCCCTTTTTTATATCCAAACAGCTCACTTTCCAGGATGGATTCAGGAATGGTGGGGCAGTTCACTGCCACAAATTTTTTTTTCCCCCTGGGGCTCAAGGCGTGGATGGACTGGGCTGTAAGGTCTTTGCCTGTGCCGGATTCGCCGGTGATAAGAACCGTGACATCACTCTGGGCCACCATGGAAATTTTTCCATAAACGTCCTGCATGGCAGGGCTTTCGCCGATGAGTTTTCCAAAGGTTTCCGATTTTTCCCGGTGCAGTGTCCGGTTTTCTTTGATGAGCCGCCCCCGTTCCAGGGCTTTTTTTACCCGGAACAGGATTTCATCCTGCTCAAAGGGTTTGGAAACAAAATCGTAGGCTCCGTTTTTAATGGCCTTGATAGCCACATCAATGCTTCCAAAGGCGGTGATCATAAGAACCGTGAGATCCGGGTAATGGGTGCTGGCATGCCGAAGGAGTTCAAACCCGTCCATACCCGGCATTTTAATATCGCATAGCATGAGATCAAAAGGCTCCCGTGCAAGAATGGTTACCGCGGTTTCCCCGGAAAAAGCCATGGTGACCCGGCAGTTCAGCTCCATTTCCAGCGTGCGTTTTAGCAGGCGGGTCATATCTTTTTCATCATCCACAACAAGGATGTGGTCAGACATTAGTATACTCCTTTATCCAAAGCTGAAGGCAGGGTGATGCTAAAGGTTGCACCTTTGTTTTCTTCGCTTTGCACCCGGATGCGCCCCCCATGTTTTTTGATAATACCATAACTCACCGAAAGCCCCAGGCCCGTGCCCTGTCCCACGGGTTTGGTGGTGAAAAAGGGATGAAAAATCCGGGTGATATTATGCGGGCTGATGCCTTTGCCATTGTCTTGTATCACAATTGTCGCCTCGTCTGAACGGTTTTTCTGGGTGCTTAGAAATATTTTTCCTTTTTTGTCCACGGCATGGCAGGCATTGATGAGCAGATTGATAACCACCTGCCGGAATTCCTGCTCATTGCCCATGACATTGAGGGGGCCCTCCTTAAAAAGATCAAGGACAATGTCACTGTTTCTGAAATCAGCGTGGTTGTGGACAAATCCCACCACATCGCTCACCACCCGGTTAATGTCGATGATACCCCGCTCCAGGGAATCTTTCCGGGCAAAGGCCAGCATGTCCGACACCACTTTTTTACAGTTTTTGACATGTTTTTCAATGATTTTAAGATCTTCGTGATGCTGTGATGGTTTTTCACTGCCAGCCTCGGCCTTGAGCATCAGCTGGGTATAGCCCAGAATAATGCCCAGGGGGTTATTGATTTCATGGGCCACCCCAGCGGAAAGTTCCCCTAAGGCAGCCAGCTTGTCTGCCTGGGCAATTTGTTCTTCCATTTCCTTTTTTTCATTGATGTTCTTGATGATGAAATGAAAGGTCTTTGCACATCCAAAGGCCCCATAATCAATGCCGCCGGTGATGATGACATAAAGGGCATTGCCCTTTGCGCCCTTGAAATAGGTCTCTTCGTTGAGGATAAATTCGTTTTCCATTATGAGTTGACTGATACGTTGCCATTCCGTTTGGGATGCAAACAATCGGCCCATGGACATGTTTTCCATAACCAGGGTATCTTTTTTATATCCGGTCATGGCCACCCCGGCGGGGTTGATTTCCCGGATGCGCCAGTTTTCATCGGTGACCAGAATGGTGTCCAGGGACTGCTCAAAGATACGGCGGCATTTATGTTCCGAAGTGGTGAGCATTTCGGTGCGTTCCACTACTTTTTGTTCCAGGGTCTGGTTTAGTGATACCAGCTGAGCATGGGTTTCTTCAAGTGCCCTGCGGCCGGAAAGAATTTTGGCATTAATGTTCCAGCTTTGGTTGAAAAAAAGGGTGATGAGCCCCACAAGCATAAAGGAAACCGTATTGATGGTACCGCTGTAAGGAGCAATGGCGGACCAGAGATGGGCCTGGGATGTCAGCAGCAACACCTGTTTGAGAATATGACCAAAGGAGCGGGACAGGGCAAAAAGGGTAAGTCCAGAACAGATCCACATGAGATAGAGAAAGATGGCGTTGTCCGGTTCCTGGGCTCTGAGTTTATGGGTTTTTAAAAGGGAGAGGACCGCAAACAGGATCATTCCAAGGGAGCCCAGGACATCAATGGCCAGGATGGATATATATGGAAAGATCATGGTAGGTGTTTCCTTTTTACAAGGAGGGAAATTCCCCGGTAAAGCAGCATCATTGCCGGCAGGCACAACAGGTGATCCAGTCGCAGCAGGTAGTAGAGTTGTGCCAGTCCTTCATGGTGATTGCCTGCCTTAATTTCAATATGGGTCATGGATAAAAGGGTGGTGGAAATAAAAGATGTCTGGTTATCAAGGAGGTGGACTCCGATGGCATCCATATTCCACAGGATGAAAAAAAGGGCACTGTACTGGATCAATCGCCATCCCTTTTCCCGTTGAAGTTGCTTGCCCTGGATGGTGACAATAAGAATACCCATGGAAATGAGAAAGAACAGATGCCCCAGCTGATGCACAAGAATGCCTTCCGATGCACTGTGCATCTGGGTGGCATGGGCCGGGTCGGGCAGCAATACCACCAACAGCGAGATCATCCATGGCAGGATCGGCATGGACTGAATTTTTATGAATAACTGCCATGGGCAGCGCACTCTTTTCATGCTTTTTCCCCACATCATCGATTGGATTTTTTTGCAAGGCAACGGTGCAGCCAGGTAAGTGTTGGAAACAGGGCATAAACAATGAGAAGAGAAACGAAAAACCAGAGTATGGCGGGGATGTTCCAGGGCAGCAGCGCTTGTCCGTTGGGCATGAAAAGTGCCGGTCTGCCAAAGTACAGATCAAGCATCTGGGGCGTGAAGGTGTGATTCACATAGGCAAGGGTGCACAAAAGGGGCAGCCAGGTGGTTATCAGACTTTTTAAGAGGGATTCAAAAAAAAAGTCGTAATAAGCTCGGTTGAGTTCAGCCTGGTCAATATTTTTCGCAATGGCACGTCCTTTCTGTGTTTCTTCATGGTTCATGGCTTCCTGACGCAGAAGATACCAGTGATCAAAATTTTCCTTTAGCCGGGTGTATCTCCGGGTGTTGAAGTGCTTTTTAAAAAAACGGGAAAAGAGAATGCAGACCAGTACCAGAAGGAAAATAATTATCTCCGGTCCCAGAAAATGCAAAGGAAAGATGGCAGCATCCACCAATCCAGCTGTTTTGAAGATGCCAGCTTCAATCCAGAACCATACGTTGTCCAGTGCTTCGTCCATTGACAGTCCTTTGGGGGCTATTGAAAAAGGGGCCATGATCCGGGCCGTTGAAGCGAGGTCTGTGGCTTGAATTCCCGTTTTTTCATCCGGGAAAGCGTTGAAATACTCCTCGGATGTTTATTGGCTGAAAGGTCCTTGACCGTACAAGGACCTTTGGTGTTGTTTCGGGTTCTGCCGGGGCCTTAAAAATTAAATTTGTCTGGACCCCGGAGAACGCTGTTATGTACGAAAAAAAGCGAACACGATCAGATCCAGATCTCAATTTTAAAAAATCTGAAGAACAGGAAGAACAGGGTGATGGCTAGTATCCATTTGAGCTGGATTTCAGAAAAAAGCGTCTGGAGCCGGCTGCCCAGCATACCACCTGCAAATCCGCCGATGATGATGCTGATGGCCAGCCATAAATCCGGCAGATAACCGTTGAGCAGGTATCCAATGAAGGAGCCGATACTGCTGAAGCAGGTACCCACAAGGGCAATGGGAACGGCAACGTACATGGGAAGCGCCCCTAGGCTTGTCATGGCCGGAACCAGGAGGAAGCCTCCGCCGATACCGAAACTTCTGGACACCACACCGATGCCTAGACCCAGGATGGCAAACAGCAGGGGATTGATTCTGAACTCTTCACCCCAGAATTTGAAGCGGTAATTGGTCAGGCTGGATTCAATGGGTTCAATGGTGCCCATTTCCGCGGCACTGCCCTCTTTTTTGGCCTTGGCAACGGCGGCATTGAATTTCTGAACCATGGCCTTGATGTTTTTGCGTTTTTCCATGGCTTTTGGGGTCAGTTCCTGGAGGGTTTTTATGCCCATGAGGACCACCAGAATTGCCAGCCATTCCTTGTAACTGCTCATGGGAAGGTATGCAATGGCATATTTGCCCAGCCACACGGATCCGATGAAGATACCGGCACCAAAAGACAGGCCGATGGGCCATGCCACCCGGCGTTCTTTAACGGCAAAGCGGTAAAAGGAGCCCAGGGGAGAAAACAGGGTAAGTGCAATGTTGGAAGGACGAAGAACGTTGGCGGCATTTATACCCACCGGGCCTGCGGTCTGAACCACCATGGCCTGAAAGGCAGCCATGAGAAGTCCACCTGCAGCACCGATCATGGAAAAATAAGCGCCCACCAAGATGGCGCCGAGGATGATCCATAAGGGATTCATGTACCGACCACCTTTGTTGAGCCAGAAACCCTTGGGTGCCAAGGTGTAGCTGCCGGCATTTTGGCCGTTGACATATACGTCAAAGGCGGTGTCCGGGGGGGTATGCCTGAAGCTCTTAAATGAGGCAGTGAATTTTCCTGTGGCCTTGTCCAGCTGGATGGATGTGCCCTTGTCCCAGTAATTTCCAGACGCGGCATGATCGGACAGGACGCTTCTGGCAAAGATGGTTACCTTACCCACCTTGGTGCTTTCTTTGGTGATGGTGTTGATACCATAATCGGTTTCGTGGGCATATTTGTTGAATCGCCATTCGGCTTCATCGGCGATGCCGCCCAGCATGCTTTGGGTGGATTCATCCAGCTCTGACCATTTTTTGAGCTTGAACATGGTGGTGCTGTAAAGCCCCCTTTTTCCTTTCTGGGTGAAAAAGGACGGACCACCGAATTTTTTGTCGATGACGGTTCCTAATTTTTCCGGATTGGTGGTGAGCATGTAGTATAAGATGGGAATACTGGTGTCGGTGGTGAAGCCGAATTTTTTGGCTTCTTTGGCCAGTTTTTTCACCTCGGTTTTCCCGGTGGTATCCTTGGGGGAAAATCTGTTTTTGGCAGCGATGCTCAAATAAAGATCGGTTCCTGGCTCAATGGTACCGCTGATCTGAACCATGTCTCCGGCACTGTAGGTGGCGGCGGAAATCGATGCTTCAATGCCCGCGAATGCGTTTGCCGCGGCAAACAACACGAACATGGAAACAATGATGAAACGTGAAATGATTTTCTGCATACTTTTCTCCTTTTGTTTTTTATAAGAAAGTCCCGGCAAACCAGGAAGGACTTTCAATTTTCGTTGTGGGCAGGCCAGATCCCCAATACGGTCTGCCCGTGGCAGTTTTGTATGAAACTTTGGACCAATATACTGCAATGATTGGAGTTTCATTTTTAGTTGTGGCTGTGGTTACAGCCATGTGGGTTATATAAAAATGGTGACAGCAGGGACGTTAGCGGCCATCTGCGTCTGTTATTTGATTCTTTTGGGCATGTGAGTCCGTTCCGTAAGTGCCTTGTCAGACAGCATTTTAACGCAGTTGGGGCAGTAGTTGTGATGCGCCTTTACATGGGGGTGAGAAACCGTGGCATCTTCCACATGATGAAGAAATCGGGTGGTGGCATACCGACGGCCGCACCCTTCACATCTTTCCAGGGGAAGTTGGCAAAATACCTCTCCTTTTATGGCAATGGATCTCACCGTTTCCCTGTCCGTGGATGTTATGACATGGGTGGGGCAGATGTTGGCGCAGGTACCGCAACCAATGCATCGTGTTGGGTCGGCCACCACCCTTTTCCCGGAATCATCCGATATCATCTTAAGGGCTTTGGCCTTGACAATGTCATTGCATACTCGAATGCACAGTCGGCATTGGATACAACCGTCCGGGGGGGGCGTGACCGGTACATTAAATTCCCGGGCAATGCTTCGAATTCTTTCCGCGTCCGGTGCCATCTGAAGCAGTTTGTTAAAGGCCTTGGCTCGGGCCTTTTGAACGAGGGGGGTGTCTGTTTTGACCTCAAGCCCCGGTTTTACCTTGAGAATACAAGATAACATGACAACGGCCTTTCCCGAGTGAGACGTTACTTCCACACCACACAGCTTGCAGGCTCCCGATGGCTTCAGAGCGGGATGGTAGCACAGATGGGGAATCTTTATCCCATTTCTTTTTGCCACCTGAATCAGTGTTTCTCCTTCGTTTGCGGTCAGGGTTTGTCCATCTATGGTAATGTCAACCATTAAATGTGTTCCTCCTTAATCCTGGGCTGCTTCCTGGAGATCCGCTACATAATCCTGGAGGTAATGAAGCTCCTGTGTCAGAGCACCCACATGGTATTTCACGAGATCTTCCAATCCCAGGATGCCTTTGATAGAAGCATCTTCAATCACAGGTAGATGGCGAATTTTTGCCTTGATCATCATGCCCATGGCATCTTTGATTTCATCAACGGGTTCTGCCACAATAAGATTGTGGGTCATCACCGACTGGATTTTTATGTCTGCAATATGTTTTTCCGGAAAGATCACATGGCAGCGCAGCAAATCTCTTTCTGTGAAAATACCGGCCGTTCGTTGATCATCCATGACCAGAAGGGCGGAAATCCCATACCCGGACATGATTTTCAGGGCCGCTGCCACTGTCTCTTCCTGGTCAATGGTACGAAAGGGCCTTTTCTCTTTTTCCAATAACTCTTTAACCTGCATATATTATCCTTTCATGTATGTGATTCAAGGGCCCGGAGGCAGTCCTGTGGTAACCGGTGGGTCCCCATCCCCTGGAGACTTACTTCAATAAGTGCGTCCGGATCATTAATGGCGGTATCCGGGTCGGTGATGATGCCATGGCAACCGATGAAGTCATCCATGTAGGATTCCCATGCCTCATCTTTGGATGTCTGGTATACTTCTATTTTCTGACCCCTTCGAAATTGCATGTTTCCTCCTTTCTTTGTATGAAAGTGCAGGCATGCCTAAGATCACTTTCATGATTCGTTGTGGGCAGTCCGGGTTCAGAATATGGCCTGCCCATGGCTGTTATTTGGGTGTCACAGGATGGCTTGCAACATTAAAACCGGCGCTTTTTTCCCTTGCACAGCTGTTGCACAATTGGACTTTCTGAGTGACAGGTCTGATACCTTCGGTTTTTTTGTTGACGTAATCCAGATATTTGGCTGGCCCCATGACGGCTCCGCAGGATTCACAGTAAACCAGTTTCTGGCGGTTGATCACGGTGCCGCACAGCATTAAAAGCCGCTCGCCGTTTCGATCTTCCATGGTGATGGCACCATTGGGACAATTGGCCACACAGGCGCCACAGGCAATGCAGTTTTCTGCGGTTTTACGAAAATCTGTTTCACCGGGGTTATCAAAGTCCATGTAACCAAATCTGAGGGCATCAATACCCATCTTATCCCGGCACACCTCCACACATTTACCGCAGCGCCTGCAGATATCACAGCGCAGACAGCGCCGGGCCTCTTCCCTGACCATGTTTTCGGTGTAGCCCAGCTCTGCCTGTTGAAACATGGTTCGTCTTCGATCAATGTTGAGCATGGGCATTTCCGGTCGTTTTAAAACCATTTTGGTGCTGGCGGGCATCTCCAGGGGTTTTTCCCTTCGATAGCGTACGGGAACCTTGGGGATTCTGGGCTGGGGCATGCCGTTGAAATAGCGGTCAATGGCTTCTGCTGCCCGTTTCCCGCCACCAATGGCCTCAATGACCGTGGCAGGTCCGGTGACGGCGTCCCCTGCGGCAAATACACCGTGCTGGGATGTTTCCATGGAGGCTTTGGCCACTTCTATGGTCCCCCTGCGGGTCCATTGAACATCCTGGAACTCTTCCATGCCGTTGGTGTCCACAAATTGTCCAATGGCACTGATAACGGCATCAGCTTCCATGATATAGTCGCTGCCCTCAACGGGCACTGGATAAAGGCGGTCACTATCCTCTTTTTTAACAAGTTCTCCCCTCAGGCAACTGAGACCAGTGACTTTTTTCCCATTTCCCACAATGGCGGTGGGGATGGTGAGAAAAGCGAACTTTACCCCCTCTTCTTCGGCATGTTCCACCTCTTCCTCATCAGCGGGCATTTCGGAACGGGTTCTCCGATAGGCAATGGTCACCTCTTTTGCCCCCAGTCTCAGGCTGGTTCGGGCCGCGTCAATGGCTACATTACCGCCGCCGATGATCACCACCCGGTCTCCGGGAACGGTGCGCTGCCCCAGGGCTACATTTTTAAGGAAGATTACGGAGTCAACAACCCCTTTATCCTTGTATTCTTCTTCACCATTCAGGCCCAGCTGGTAGGACTTATGGGCACCAATGGCCAGGAAGAATGCGCCAAACCCCTCTTTTTCCAGGGATTCCAGGGTAACATCCTTGCCAAAAACAGTGTTGTAGCAGATGTCAACCCCCAGATCCTGGATCATGGCCACCTCCCGGTCAATGATCTCCCGGGGAAGACGGTATCTGGGGATCCCCACCATGAGCATGCCTCCGGGTACGGGAAGGGATTCCAGTATCCGGACCCCATATCCCATGAGGGCCAGGTAATAGGCCGCAGAAAGCCCTGCAGGACCCGCCCCCACCACACATACTTTTTTGCCGTTCAGGGGTTTTTGGGGGGGATTGGTGTACAGGCCATGGGACATGGCCCGTTCCGCAGCAAAGGCCTTTAAAAATTTGATGGACACCGGAGTGTCTATCCTGGCCCGGACGCACATCATTTCACAGGGCCGGGTACACACCAAGCCACACACCCAGGGAAGGGGGTTATCATGGCGGATCACCTCAATGGCCTCAGCGTCTCTGCCCTCGGCAATGAGGGAAAGATAGGTGGGTACATCAATACCGGCCGGGCATGCCATCTGACAGGGGGAGGGGGCCAGCCGGATACAGTCCATGGCTGCGCAGTTACCTGTTTCAATGTGGCTTTCAAACACCGGGCCGTGCTTTTCCAGAACCTTTTTTAAATAGGTACCGGTTTTAAGCCCCTGGGGATTCCCGGGATTTTTAAAAAAATCCGCCACCCTGGTATTCACGCCATTTAGATGGTCCTTGCCGGCATGACCGTTGGAAATTTCTTCCAGTAATTTTAAGATTTCTTCTGAAATTCTTATGGTTCTGGGCTCCGTCAGCGCACCTGAATTAAGCTGTCGGGATAAATGAAGGATGGTGCCATGAACCGGACAGACATTTTCAGCCATGTGAACTCCTTTTTCCATTGAAGATTGCCTGGGATACCACGGTATTATGATACAGAGTTTTCAAGTGCAGCCACCAGTTGTGCATGTCGTTCCCGCCGGATCTGGGTCATATCTTCAACCTTTCCAAAATTGAGACATCCGGTGGTACAGGTGGTGACACAGGCCGGTTTGAGGCCCACATCAATTCTGTCTTTACAGTAATCACACTTGACTACTTTGCCTGTTTCCGGGTTCCACTGGGGAGCACCCCAGGGGCATGCTGACACACAGGTCTTGCATCCCACACACAGATCCGGATCAATGAATACAATCCCGTCTTTGGTTCTTTTCTGCATGGCCCCTGTGGGGCAGGCCGCCACGCACCAGGGGTTTTCGCAGTGAAAACAGGGCATAAAAACATAGGACGTCCGGGGAAGCCCGCCAATGAGTTGGGGGCCTATTTGGATGATCTGACACGGGCGGGGTCCGCTGGGAAGTCCTTTGTTGGTTTTGCACTGGATTTCACAGGTTCTGCATCCAATGCATTTCTTTGTATCCTGAAAAAGGTAGTATTTACTCATTCATTGTCTCCAATAGATTTTGGTTGGGCTTGTTCGGGTAATCAACATTTTCGTTTTGACGGATGTTTTCTTCACACCTGGGTGATTTCCGTTTGTTTTTAAAAGTTCAGAAAAAAATGGAACCATTATGTGTAAAACAACCAGGTGAATGAGCCTGGCCGCTGAATCCAGTAAGCAATGACAATGACAAACTCATAAGCAATAATGATGCCATGTTTCCGCCATGGTCAATAAAAACGGTGTTAGGCATTTGTTTGGCTTCTTTTAATTCCCTGTCAAGGGGAATAATCAGAATATTAATGGCCCTGCAGATGCTTTTTTCCCGGTGGAGTCCACAAACTGGGCCACTTTGTGGCCACGGACGGTTTTTAAGGCCTGAAGGGCGCATTAATAATATTGCACTGCAGGGGTTGTATTGCACACTTTGATTTTTTAAAGTATGAATTTAAGTTCAAGTCTTTCCGGACCGATCTCCCGGGGAACGGGGCTGCACCGGATTTTACCCGGGGGGTGATTTATTTATTCAGATGGCCCCATGCGCATCAGACCCCGTATACCGGCCTGGCAACCGGGGGAATTGCCTTTTTGCGGTCTGGGAGGATTGTGCAATGTTTTTTGTGCACCTGGATACGCTGGAAAAACTGGGTTTGATTCTGTCCCCACCCGGGGTGACTGATGGTGTGATCAAGCCCCTTAAACATTATTGATATCAGAAGGAGGATTCATGGGAGCAGGTGGAACAGAAGGGGGAGCCGGACGTTTTTTTATAGGTTTTATCATGATGTGTGCGGGGTTTTACATGCTGTTGAGTGCCATTACTGTCACCTCCGGGTTTCATCTGGGGCTTGGCATTTACCGCTTTTCCATGATGGGGGCAGGCGTCACTGTCACCAGCGGTATGATTCTTATCCCGTTGATACTGGGGGTGGGCATGATTTTTTATAATTCCCGCAATATATTGGGCTGGCTGTTGTCTCTGGGGGCAATGGTTGCACTGCTTTTCGGGGTGATTTCCACCCTCCGGATGGGGTTTCGGCCCATGAGCGCCTTTGATCTGATCACTATCCTTGTGCTGGCTTTTGGAGGCCTGGGGTTGTTTTTAAGTTCCTTGCGGGGAACGCCTGCTGATTCTGTGAAAGATAAGTAGGCCTACGCCTTGATGATGGCGTGCATTCATGTTAGATATCAAGGATATGTTTGACTCCAGATGATCAATGGTAAAGATTCGGTCAGCACCCCATCTTTGTCAGTTTTGGCATGCTTGCATGGCATTGGTATGCTGCGCAGCCCCAGACTGGCCAATATGGAGCATTGTCCACACATTTACATGGGCAAACCGAATATTTACAATTAATGAACCCATTTTTCCCGCTAAAGAATGGATTACCCGATATGCCCCATACCATGGACATCAATATAAAAGATGAAGTTGCCGCCCTGAATCTTGGGAAAAAAATAAAAAGTCTTAGGACCTTAAGGGGGTTTACCCTCCAGGCGGTGTCGGATATCACCGGATTGTCAAAACCGTTGCTTTCCCAGATAGAAAATAACATTGCGGCCCCCCCCATTGCCACCCTTATTAAGATTGCAACGGCGCTTGGGGTTAAAATCAGCCATTTTTTTCAGGATGAGTCCATGGATCACAGCCGCATTACTGTAGTGCGAAAGGACCAGCGATATGGGGTCAGAAAATTATCCCATCACACCTACAGTTCCGACATCGGCTACCGGTATCAGTCCCTGGCGTATCCCATGGCAGACAAGCAGATGGAACCTTTTATTGCAGAAATTGAGACCCGGCGTGATGACCAGTTACTGTACAACAACCATGTGGGGGAAGAGTTCATGTTTCTTCTGGAAGGAGAGCTGGAGTTTCGCACTGCCAAGCAGACCCATGTGATCAGCAAGGGAGACGCCATCTATTTTGATTCAAGTATTCCCCATGCCGTCCGGGGCATAGGGGGAACTGCACAAATTCTTGTAATTGTCTTTACACCGCGTGGGTAATTATATGTTTTTTGTTTTAAATATTCGTTGTGTCCGTGAGGACATGAGTCTTTTATATGAAAAATTAAGGTGTTGGGTTTTGGCTACTAGGATTTAACAGTAATTACTTTTTCATTGTTTGTGGTGACAGGTGGTTGCAGCCATGTGGATTTTTCATTGATATAAAAACCTGAAACTGAGATTTTTCCCCACCGTCGCCCGGGGATGTCATGGTTTCAGGTTTTTTACATAAGGCCCATGGTGCCCACCGGCCCGATGGTATTTTTCAGGGGTAGAAGCACCGTGAAGATGGTGCCTTTGTTCACTTCACTTTCCACGTTGATGTATCCCCCAAGTTTATCCACAATGCCTTTAACAATGGAAAGACCCAGCCCGGTACCGGTGATGAACCGGGTTTTATCATTTTTGACCCGGTAGAACCGATCAAAAATTTTTTCCATGTATTTTGCGTCAATGCCAAAGCCATTGTCCATGACTCGGACCCGGATATTGTTGCCGGTGACATCACAGCTGACGTTGATTTCTCCACCCTCCTGGGTGTAGTTGATGGCATTGGATATAAGATTGCCGAAAAGGCTTTCCAGGGCCATGAAATCTGCGGTGATGGCCGGGATGGGGCAGGGTGGCGGAACGATATTTAATGCCTGGTTTTTTGCCAATGCCCGGGCCTTTAAAAAATCACCTATGCCTTTGAGTAGTTCATCCATTTTCACAGGGGTGGATTCCCGGGCCGATGAGATGCCGGCCTCAATGCGGGACAGATCCAGAAGGTCGCCGATGGTGGAGATTAATCCGGCGGTTTTCTCCTTTGCCCGGGACAGCATATATTGCTCTTCTTCGCTTGCACCCGGCCTTTTTTCGTTCATCACAATTTTGAGTTGTTCATGGATGGTGGCCAGGGGGGAACGCAGTTCATGGGTGACCTTGGCCACAAACTCTGATTTTAACTGATCCAGGGCCTTCATGGCGGAAATGTCCATGATGTTCACCACAGCCCCCAGGCATTCTCTTTTTTCCCCCAGCACCGGACGGCATCGTGCCAGAATGGATTTCCCATTGTTGACATCCATCTCATGGGCAGGGATATCAGTATAATCAATATATCTTCCCCGGGAAATATCCAGAATCAACTGGCACAGGGCCTCATCTTCAATGAAATCTCCAATGGGCAGGCCTGGTTTCTTGTCCGTGGTGATGTCCAGATGGTGGTAGCAGGTCGGATTGATTAGGACCACATTACCACTGGCATTGGTTACCAGAACTCCGTTGGGAAGCGATTCAATGATGGTATGGGTCCGGCTCTGTTCTGTGTGCAGGTCTGCCAGGGTTCTTTTTCTGTCTTGGGCAAGTTTTTCTGTTTCCAGGGCCAGCTCTATTTTTTCCCTGGCCCTGGATACGGCAATCCGAAGCTGTTCCGGTTGATAGGGTTTGGGAATGAAGTTGTAGGCCCCAAGCTTCATGGCTTCAATGGCGGTTTCCACGGTGGCATACCCGGTGATGACAATGACAATGATACCCCGGTCCATGGCCATGATGCGTTTTAACACCTCCATGCCGTCCATGCCGGGCATTTTCATGTCTAAAAGCACAATCCCTGCCGGGTGGTCCTGGAGCAGGGCCAGCCCCTCGTCCCCCCGGGAGGCCAGCAGGACCTCAAAGTTCATGCGCGTAAGGATGCGCTGGGCACCTTCCCTGAGACTCATTTCGTCATCAATGACCAGAATTTTACCGGGGTCCAACTTGTTCATGGCAGGTTCTCCTACGCTTATATTACTGCTTGGTGCGGGTATGTCCATTGGATTCTGTGGGCTACCTTGCCTTGTAGGCGCTTTTGTGACCAGGGCCTAAATTTCCCTTAATGCCTTCATGAATTCAGGCGGAGGGATATCCACCCGGGTCCACAGAATCAGGGTTCGACGGGCCGTGTGGGCCAGGGGGATAAGCCCGTCAATGAAGGGAATATCCAGGGATTTTGCTTTTTCTTTCCAGAAATTGTTTTTTCTTCCATAATTAAGATCAATGATCAACCGGCAGGATTTAAAGGGCTGGCGCTGTATGAATTCATGGAAGGGAAGGGAATCTTCCGGGCTGGAGATGGGGGTGGTGTTGACGATGATTTCGGCCTGGCTGGAATTTTTATCAAGGAACTCAAGGGTGGTGGGCGTACCGCCTATCCGTGAAATGATATCATTGACTCTTGATTCGGTGCGACCGGCGATATTTATTGCATCGGCCCGCAGCCAGTTGAGAATGAAAATTACGGCCCTTGCACCGCCGCCGGAACCAAAAATTAATGCTTTTTTACCGGTGACATCAAATTGGGCCTCCTCCAGGGTATCCATGAATCCGATGGCATTGGTGTTATATCCCTTGAGTTCGTCACCATTCCTGATAATGGTGTTTACGGCACCGATGATGTTGGCCCCTTCAGACATGATATTCATGTAGGGAATCACCAGGGATTTATAGGGAATGGTGATATTGGCACCGCTGAAGTTCAATGTCTTTAAACTCTGCATGGCGGCACCCAGTTGATCCGGAAGGACCTTTAGGGGGACATAGGCCGCACTGATGCCGATTTTTTTAAAGATGGCATTGTACAGGGCCGGTGATTTTGATCGAAATGCCCTTTCATCACTGAGTATGCAAAAAATTTTCATCGTATGAACTTATTTTAAGGACCCTTTGTCAAGGTGTGCAGTGCAATAACACCTGCCTGACCCTTTGGGTGCAACAGGGCCAGGCAGGTGCTGCCATCAGGGGTGGAACAAAATGCCGGAATCAGGACAGAAGGGCTTTTACGCTTGCCGTGATCTCTTCTGCCGAAGCGGGTTTTGGAAGATAATCGTCGGCTTCCGTGCTCATGCCGTCGGCATGGGAATACCGGGTAGATCCCACATGATCTGCCACGGCGGTGAGCAAAATAACCGGAATCTCCCGGGTTTTCTCGCTCCCCTTAAGTTCTGCGCATACTTCATAGCCGTCTTTTTCAGGCATCATCACATCCAGAACCACGGCATCTGGTGGATTGGCTTTTATTTTTTCCATGGCCTCCACTCCATCGTAGGCCACCTCCACCTGGAATCCTTCCCTGGCAAGATTGGATTGGACAATTGATGCAAAGTCGGGCTCATCGTCAACAACCAGTATTCTTTTTTTTTCGCTCATAAGTAATCTCCCTGGTAAATGATTAATGAAAAATGATGATCTGTTCTTTTCGCTTTTAATCAAGAAATCCCCTTTCTGAATTTTTAATCGGGTGGGGGGATGAAACATGACAAACCGCAGGGTTCAGCATCTGTGCATCCTTCTGAAATGCCTATACATTTTTAAATAATGTGCCGCATCCGGCTGAATGTAGTCAACGTGGTTTCGTATACAATCCTTCTGAATGTCTCATTCAGAAGGAGGTTGACTGATTTTGATGATGGTGGCCTAAATGGAATTTAAAAAATGATCTATAATTATTTTATATAGGTCGTCGTTCGTCATGTCAACCAAAAACTTAGTAAAAAATATCGTCTACGTTTTCGGCAGTTTCAGGGGAAGTCTGATGTGAAACTGTGCACCGGAATCGGGCATGTTTTTCGCCATGATCTTACCATGGTGACTTTCAACAATGCCGTAGGCCATGCTGAGGCCCAGTCCTGTTCCCTTTCCCTCCTCTTTGGTGGTGAAAAAAGGCTCGAAAATGCTGGACAATACGGTGTCGGGGATGCCGGGGCCGGTGTCTGTGATGGTGACGTTCATCATATTGTCACCGGCCTCCATAAAGGTTTTCACCCACAGGTGTCCCTTGCCCTCCATGGCATCTGCAGCATTGAGGATAATGTTCATGAAAACATGGTTCAGTTGCTGGACGTCTGCGGGGATTTCCGGAATCGACTTGTCATAATCTTCAACAATAACAATGTTCTGGAACAATGACTGGTTGCGCAGCAGAAAAAGGGTCCGGGCAATGATTTTGTTGATGTTCTGGGGGCGAACCTCTCGCTGGGTCTGGCGGGCAAACTCCAGAAGTTCTTTGACGATGGCGCTGCATCGCTGGGCATCGCGCTGGATCCTTAACAGATCATGGGTGGCCTCCCGGGATAGTTCATGTTCTTCTAGCATGAGCTGGGTAAAAAGGGTGATACCACCCAGGGGATTGTTGAGCTGGTGGGCCACCCCTGCGGCAAGTTTGCCCAGGGAAGACATTTTTTCCGCCTGGAGCAGTTGGATCTGGGTTTTTTCAAGCTCTGCCTCCATGCGTTTTGTTTCTGTCAGGTCATGGAAAAAACCGATGCTGGCCACCTCATTGTTATCCTCATAAACGATGGATGCATTGAGCCGGATGGGGGTGGTGCTGCCGTCCTTGCGTATGGCCAGTTGCTCAAGGGATCGCACGATGCCTTTTCCGTCAACCTTTTCGCTTCTCATTTTTTTCATGATTTTCTGTGCATCCCCGGGGGGGTAAATCTGGCGGATATTCAGGCCTTCAATGGCATCTTTTTTGCTGTAACCGGCTATCTGGGTGGCTGCTTTGTTGAAAATAAAAATTTTGCCCTTCATGTCTGCGGCAATAACGCCATCCACGGCATTTTCAATGAGATTTCTCAGAAAAACGTTGGAGGTTAGTCTTTTTTCGTCGAACCTGGCCAGGGGAGGAAGGTCAAAATCAAGGACGACAATGGATTTTTCCTGGCCATCGCCCGGGGTAATGGGAAATGCATACAGGCAGGAACAGACGTTTTCATTGTTTTTCAGGGAAATCTGTTTTAGGGCAGGGGTGCCCGTTCTGATAACTTCCGTGGCCGGACAGTTGATACAGGGTATGTCGCTGTTAAAAATCAGTTGATGACAAAAAACGGCATCGGTGTCAGCGGCCCATTGTGGGTCTCTTTTGCCGGTTCTTTCGTCCATGGCCAGCAGTTTATAGTCCTGGGAAATCACGATAATCTGCCTCTTAATGATTTCCATGGCCTTGTCAAAATAGGACTTATGTAACTGGCATTTGTTATCCATGACATCACCTAATGCCTCTGTGAGGAGTTGATTTTCAGGATAAATTCGTATTTCTTCGCAAGATTGAGATTGTATTGCGCTTGGCCCGGAGCATGGGGAGGAAACACAGATCGTGATGGCCATTTTTGGGTAGTCTTTTTATAAGATATCTCTGTTTGTATGTCAAGTCATTCATTGATCGAAAATAAAGAAATGAATTTAATTTACTTTGTATTGTTCATTTTTTTGAATAATGACTCATTACCCTTGACTTTTTTACTTTAATCTGGAAATGTGGCCGTATTTTATATATAAGGAGATGGCCGTCGTGTTATCCAAAAAAATCAATGGGGTGTTCAGGGACCGTTGAAAACAGGATGGCAGGAATGCAAGTGTTTTAGTTTGTTATTGTTTTCTTTATACCGTGGGTCAGCGTTCCCCGTGGATGGATTTGTTTGCAGCTAGGCGTGAATTCTTGGGTTTTCTTGTCTGGACGGGGTGCTTTGTATTAATTAGAAAGCACAGGAAATGATTGTCTGTTCCACAGTAGAAATTGTCAGGTTTGAAAGTTGAATTTATAGATTATCAGGGATAAAATCATATGTTGTCTGTATAACAGGAGGATTCATGATTGTAGCAGAGAGAAAACCCTTTGATGAGATCAAAAATATGGTGTCAGGCTATAAAAAGATTCTCACCGTGGGATGTGGAACCTGTGTCGCCGTATGTCTGGCCGGAGGATCCAAAGAAGTGGAAACCTTGAATGCTGAGCTTAATCTGGCATGTGGCAAGGAAGGCATTGAGTTTGGTGCCGAAACGCTGGAACGTCAGTGTGACATGGAATTCCTAGACGAGCTGGAGAGCAAGGCCGGTGAGTATGATGCCTTTCTTTCCATGGCCTGTGGTGCCGGAATTCAATTCCTGGCCCAGCGCTTCCCGGATAAACCCGTGCTGCCGGCAGTTAACACCAGTTTTATCGGTGTAAACCTTGATGTGGGCTGGTATGAAGAAAAATGCCGGGCCTGCGGTAATTGCGTTCTGGACATGACCGGCGGTATCTGCCCTGTAACCATGTGTGCCAAGGGCCTTTTCAACGGTCCCTGTGGCGGTACCAACCAGGGTTCCTGTGAAATTGATCCCGAACAGCCCTGTGCATGGTTTCAGATCTATGAACGACTGGCAGGCCAGGGACGGTTGGATCAGATCATTAAATTATCCCCTCCCAATGACTGGAGCAATCAGAAACCTCGAAAAGTGATTCAGCCAGGCTACGAAGCGCGTGTTAAGGCCCGTGGTTAAAATGATCCGGTGATGAACCATATTAAATATTCAGGGAGAAAATCATATGAAATCAGGAAGTAATCTGGAAAAAGTACTCAAGGCCGGACACTTTGCCTTCACCGGGGAGGTGGGGCCGCCAAGGGGAGCCAATGTTGAGGCCCTGCGGGAGAAGGCAAGACATCTTAAAGGCATGGTGGATATGGCCAACATTACGGACAACCAGACCGCCATGGTCAGAATGTCCAGCTGGGCCGCCTCCATGATCTGCATGGAAGAAGGGGTTGAACCCAACTTTCAAATGGTATGCCGGGACAGAAATCGACTGGCCATGCAGGGCGATATCCTTGGTGCCTATGCCCATGGTATTCGTAATATGCTGTGTTTATCAGGCGATCATCAGACCTTTGGTGATCATCCCCAGGCCAAGGGTGTTTTTGATATTGACTCCATGCAGCTCATCAGCATGGTGAAAAAAATGCGTGATGAAGGTAAATTCCTGGGCGGTGCCGATATTGATGTGCCCCCCCAAATTTTCATTGGTGCAGCAGCCAACCCCTTTGCAGAACCCTTTGAATGGCGGGTTCATCGACTGGCAAAAAAGGTTGCCGCCGGTGCAGATTTCATCCAGACCCAGTGTGTGTATAACATGCCGAAAATTCGTGAATGGATACGTCAGGCCAACGATATGGGTTTGACGGAAAAAGTCTATATTCTTCCTGGTGTAACCCCCATGAAGAGTATCGGTATGGCCAGATACATGCAGAAAAAAGTGCCGGGCATGGATGTTCCTGAAGAAATCATCAAGCGTCTCCAGGGTGTTGACAAGAAAAAGGTCGCCGACGAGGGAATCAAGATCGCCTGTGAGCAGATTCAGGAATTTAAAGAGACAAAAGGGGTGGCAGGCGTCCATCTGATGCCCATTGAATGGGAGCATAAGGTACCTGAGATTGCTGAAAGAGCCGGTATGTTGCCAAGGCCCGTCGTTTAACCCAAGACAAGGAGTTTCCAAATTGAAGAGTCAAACCGGAAAAGTGATGGTCATCGGTGGGGGTATTGCCGGTCTCACTGCTGCATGGGAGCTTTCCAGGCAGAATATCAATGTGGAGTTGGTTGAAAAAAGCTGCTTCCTGGGTGGGCACAGCATCGGATTTACCTGTAAGGCAACGGATACCTGCAAACAATGCGGTGCCTGTAGTGTGGAAGAGATGCTTGCAAATGTTGTAAATGAGCCCCTGATCACCGTTCATTTGAGAACAGAGGTCATCGGATTTGAAAAAAACGATGGTTTTACGGTCTCCATGGCCAAAAGTCCTGTGGATGCCGTGGCACCCCAGAATATACTCAAGGGATTTTCCCGACACAACACACCGCTTTATGTCATTACCGGGGATGTTGAAGGCGCACCGGAAGGCGCTGTGAATATCGATACGCTGGGCAGTGAAGGAAAAGTGATGGTGGATGCCGTTGTGGTTGCCACAGGTTACACCCCCTTTGATCCCAATCGTAAATCCACCTATGGATATGATAAATGGGATAATGTGATAACCGGCCTGGATCTTGAAAATATTATTCGGGAGAACGGTTCTCTGGTGCGTCCCACAGATGGTGAAAAACCCAAACGCATTGCCTTTATTCAGTGCGTGGGTTCCCGGGACGAACGTCTGGGCAATCTGTGGTGTTCCGAGGTCTGCTGTCCCTATGCCATGCGCATGGCAGGCGTTGCAAAAAAAGCCGATTCCGATGCCGAGATATCAATGTTTTACATTGATATCCAGAACAGTGGCAAAGAGTTCCCGGTCTTCTATGAGAAGATGAAAGAAGACATACGATTTGTCAGAACCATTCCCGTGGATATCTATCCCCTGGAAGGTGATAGACTTGAGCTTCGACACATGGTGGAAGAAGAGGGAAAGCCTTCCTCGGAGCAGTTTGATCTTGTGGTGCTCTCTGTGGGAATCATGCCCGGCATGGACACGGCAAAGATGTCTGAAATGCTTAATATCCCCGTGAATCAGGATGGCTTTCTTGGCGCAGATGACCTGGATGCAGGTGTGTTTGTTGCCGGAACGGCCGCAGGCCCCGGAAGTATTGCCGCCACCATTGCAGGTGCTGGAAATGTCGCCCTGGCGACCATGAATTATCTGGGGGGGAGCAAATGATAGCAGAAAAGAGCGGTAAAATGGTTGAAGTCGAGATAAATAAAGACGTCCTGGTGGTGGGTGCCGGTAAAGCGGGGCTTGAAACCGCAGCAAAGATCGCCGCCCAGGGATATAAGGCCGTGGTCATCGGTAATAAAACCACCTGTGCATGCAGTGCCGGGTGCACCAAAGAAATGCAGGCAGCCGGTCTTGTGGAAATGCAGGATGGGGCAGCCCTTGTTGCCATTGCAGGTGTGGCCGGTGATTTCCGGGTGACCATTGCAAAAGGTGAAGAGACCTCCGACCAGGTCTTTGGTGCCGTGGTGGTGGCTCCCGAGTACGCCAGTGTTGCCCTGAACGGTGCATACGGCCTGACCCTGAATGAAAAGGTCATCACCCAGAGCCAGATGGAAGCGCTTCTGGCCGATGATGCCGGAAAAGAAAAACTCGTCAACGGCAGTGGCAGCACCGTGGCTTTTTTGTCCGGTTTCGGTCAGGAAGGAGATCCCGTAGCCACCCGCAGAGTACTGCAGTCGGCCCTGGATGTTCAGAAACTGGAAAACTGCCGGTCATACATCTATGCCGGTAATGTCAAGGTCGGTGCCAAAGGTCTGGAGCGACTCTTTACCCAGGGCAGACATGAGGGCGTGGTCTGTTTTAAACCCAAAACCATGCCTGCCATTGAACAGGATCAGGACAAGCTGAAAATTGTCATCACCGATCCTGTGGTCCGGGCAGATATTGAGCTGGAACCAGATTATCTGGTGGTGGAAGAGGGTATTGTGGTGGGTCAGGACAATCTTGACATTGCCGCAACGCTTCGAATTGACACCGATGTGGACGGTTTTCTGCCCAGCAACAATGTGCATCGTTTTCCGGTAAAGTCAAATAGAGAAGGCATTTTTGTCGCCAAGGACGGTGTGGATTCGGCCAATGTGGCCTTGAATGTAAAAGCCCTTTTAGGTGATGGTATTCGTACCCTCACCGAGGACATTGCCGTGGTGGATGATACCAAGTGCGTCATCTGTCTCACCTGCTATCGCTGTTGCCCCCACGGGGCAATTTTCTGGCAGGATGGGGCTGCGGTTATTTCACCTGCGGCCTGTCAGGGTTGCGGTATCTGCGCAAGTGAGTGTCCCATGGATGCCATTCAGCTGGGTGAATTTTCCGATGAGGACTTGAGAAGCGGCATCAAGGAAGCCGTGGCTTCTTCCGCTGCTGCATCTCCTTCCATCGTTGCTTTCTGCTGCAAGAATTCCGCTCTGGAAGCCGGAGAGGCTGCGGCTCAGTTCGGCCATGAAATGCCCGCAGGATTCCGCATGGTCAAGGTACCCTGTGCCGGAAAGGTGGATGTGGAATTCATCATGAAGGCCCTTGTGGAAGGGGCAGATGGTGTTATGGTTGCCGCCTGTCATGAAGGAAATTGTAAGGCTGAGCGCGGTAATATCTATGCCGGATGGCGGGTTGAAGAGATTCGTCAGAGACTTGAAAATATGGGCCTTAACAAAGATCGGGTGGTCTTTACCACCATCGCATCCAATATGGCCCGGGAATTTGCCGTCAAGGTGAATGAGTTTGCCGAAAAGCTTTAATTCCTGTTTCTAAGGTTTGATGTTGCGTTAAAAAAAATCTTTCCCCGGCCCCCAGGGTCCGGGGGGAGACGTCTATATTAAGAAAGGCCGTTCAATGGATAGAGACTATCTGTTGAACGGCCTTTTTTTTGATAGAAATCCAGCAAGATTAGCTCAGGCACGTGTTATTTGTGTTATTGGGCCTGGAGCATGGGAACGGTGAGACTTCCGTCCATGAGGAACATGACATCGGCATCGGCACCCTTTTGCTCAAGGGCCGCATCAAGGGCTTCCTGTAGACTGTGAAAGGGCCGGATAAAAAGTTTCTCAATTTCATCATCCGGGATGTCGGTGACCCCCCACATCTCGGCCCACAGGCCTATTTCCGCCATTTTGGCGGCTTTGTGATATCCCAGTTTGTATCCTGTCTCAATGGTGTCAAGCACCTCCTGGGGGGTATCACAACTGCCCAGCAGATCGGCAAAGGCCTTGCCGCCGATGCCGCATCGGCATTTGGCCACCAGGATGAGGATACCGTCTTTGTTCAGGGCCAGTTTGGCGTTGTCAATGCCCTTTTGGGCTTGGTACAGATCAATGTCTGCGGGAAATTTCACCACGGAAACCACAATGTCCGCCTTTTTTTTGATGGGGGCGCAGAATACCTCATTGGCCCGTTCAATGGCTGCATAAAAGGAGGCATGGATGTCCCCGGCGGTGACAGCGTAAATCTTGTGATTTTTGTCCAGTACGGTCATGATGGCAAAGATTTCTTTTTTTACCACCTTGAGTGCATCAATCATGTCTTCGTGTACCGGGTTACCCTCCAGGGCCAGGGCACAGGCCTCGGGTACCAGAGCCAGTTTATGGTTCTGCTCAATGGTTTTATACGAGGCAATGCCGGGAAGAAAGGATTTTCTTCCACCGGTGTAACCGGCAAAATAGTGGGGCTCCACCGATCCGATGATGATGATCTTGTGGGCCTTGACGCCTTCTTCATGGACAAACATCTCCGTGCCGTTGGAAGAATTGCCAAGGTAAACCATCTCTTCGTCTTTTAAGGCATCGTGCACCACAATCTTATCTTTGATGTTTTCGTAGTGAGAGCCGAAAATCTGAATGTATTCTTCTTGGCTGGGGCCTCTATGGGCACCGGTGGCAATGATGAATTTTAAGGGAATAGCCTTGATATCGTCCCAGATGGCATCCAATACTGTACTGGTGGGGGTGGGGCGGGTGGCATCATTGACAATGATTAAAAGGTCAGTTGCGTCTGCCAGAAATGTTGACAGATCTTTACTCTCCTGGGGGGATGCCATGGCCCCCTGGATCAGGCTGTTGGTGTCTCCAATGGCCACATCATTGGCTTCAAGAATCACCGGATCAATGCTATTGCCAAGGTCAGCGGTGAGTTTTTCCGTCTTCCCATAGGGAACAGATATTTTCATATATTTTCCTCTTTTCTGTCAGTTACAGGTGCTCTGATTTGCAGATACCATTGGAATACGGATTAAATACCGATCCCCAGATGAAATGTAGATCCATATTTGTACAAGCCCTGCAACTCACAGTTTTTGTGTGTGTGATGTGAAACACAAGGTATTTGGCGGGGCAAACAAGCCTATATGTCAGTAACCTTCTGCCACAATGAAGATTGAACGTGTCTCTTGGTTTGTCCATAACATGGGACAGAAATAAATTCTGCCCCTGGGTTTTAAATCTTGTTTTGCCGGAATTTTTTTATAATCCGCATGTCCTGTCGGACACAACGAAGATAGGGTCGTAGACGTGGAACCAAATGGCATTATGCCGCACCTCCCCCGACGGGCAATGGGCCCGGACCGGAACTGTAGACAGCTCGATTGTCCGGCTCCTATTGCCCATCGGGGGAAGGTGCTCTGCTGAGGTAGACTTGAAGGCTACCTTTTCATGTAAAAAAATCCTACTTTTTCAAAGGACCAAGTGCATTGATGGTTTCCATGAATCCATCAATGGCTTTCTGAAAGCCTGCCTTGTCGCCATGGGCAATCTGCACAAGCTCAATACGTTCGGGTTCAATGTCTATCTGGGCCAGAAATTTCTTGATGGATGCCACATGGGTTTTTGCCTTGACGTTTCCATCATGCTCGCAATCCCCATCCGGGCAACAGGCCACCAGGACCCCCCAGCCGTTTTTCAAAAAGGGTTCCAACAGCAGGGGTTTTTCCAGCCTGCCACCGCACATGTTGATCAGGATTTTGTATTCTTCAGCAGGGGTCTCTTTTGTGGGCACCATGGCTGAAGATTGAAGATCTGGATAAAAGGACCAGTTGCATCCAAAGACAATGGCTTTGGCCTGATCTTTTTCCAGGAATAGTCCGATTTCACGGTTCAGGGCCTGTTGATCCGTGCCGCAGCTTAAGCGGGTGAATACCGCCTTGTTGGGGCATACATCCACACAGGCACCACAGCTCTGGCATTTTACAATGTCTGTGACGATTTTACCGTCCACAAAGGTGCGGGCTTCATGGGGGCAGGCCCGGACACAGGCCAGACATGCGGCGCATTCCGGGCCGGTTAGTGCCGTGGTGCCGGGGCTTTCCCAGGCCGTGCCTGCAAAATCTCTTTTGGCATCGGTGAAGATATCTAACAGGGGAACACCACTGGAGCAGGCAGCCACACAGCGTCCGCAATGAAAGCAGGAGGCAATTTTGTCGGCTATGTAGGTGGAGGGTTCCAGCTGTCCGGATAAAAGGCCGAAAATCATGATCATTTTGGCCCGGGGAGCGTCGGATTCCCAGCGGTCAAACTTAAAGACCGGGCAGTGTTCATAGCAATATCCGCAGCGGATACAGCTGTCCAGATTATTTTTCCATTTTTCCAGGTGGACGGGTTTAAATGCGCGGGGTTCCATTTGGGTTGCCATTTGTTTTTATTCCATATGTTTATGATAAAAGGGGGTGTTGGGGGTAACGGGTTCTGGCGCCATGGGCTGACTTGCCCGGAGGGGCTGGTTCCGCAATTACCCTTGCGTCCCTTTTTCATGGGTTGTGAAGTATTTATTTTTTGTCATTCAATGCGCGTTGTATCAGGCCACCATGTACCTTAAATCTGTGGCAGTCACCCAGTCCGCCGGGGCATTCATCAGTTTTCCCGGATTGAGGATGCCATGGGGGTCAAAGGCTTTTTTCACCTGGGACATGAGATCCAAGGAATCTGCTTTTTCCAGTTTAAAGGCAGCTGCCTTGGATATGCCGATGCCGTGTTCCGCCGAGGTGGTTCCGTTGACGGAACGAACATATTCATAAATCTGGGATACGGCCTCCCGGGCGGACGCCCATTGATCTTGGCGGCTTGGCTCCATGAGTATTTTGGTGTGCATACACCCGGAGCCGCAATGGCCATAGGCGGTCATGATGAGATCATTAGCAGCCGCAATTTCATGGATTTTTCTGGCCATTTCTGCCATTTTTGAGTAGGGCACTGCCATGTCATCGGCAAGGGAAGTGCTGGACAACACCTCACTGAATTTTGACAGGGCGGGGAAGAGTTTTTTTCTGCCCATGAATATTTTAGCCCGCTCATTGGGATCAAAGCTGCTGGTCAGACCCTTTCCATTGTTCTTTTTACAAAGGGCTTTCATGGTGTCAATTTCATAATCCACGGCTTCTTTGACCATGCCGTCGGCTTCATATAAAAGCACCGCCTCCACCTCGGGAAGTCCCAGATTCATGGTTTTATTCACCGCCTGGATGGCTACCTTGTCCACCAGTTCCAGCATGGAGGGGATGACGCCGCCCGCCATGATGTCTGCAATGGCGTGGCCTGCATCTTCCAGGCTATCAAAGTTGGCCATGCCAAGGCATCTGAATTTCGGGATGGGCACAAAGCTTAAGGTGGCTTCCACCACCACACCCAAGGTGCCTTCCGAGCCAACAATGAGTTTATGCAGCTGGTATCCGGTGGCCTCCACCCGGGTTCTGGCACCCAGGGTCACCAGTTTACCACCGGGAAGCACCACCTTCATCCCCAAGACCGAATCCCGGGTGGCACCATATTTCACAGATCTTACGCCACTGGCGTTGTTACCGATTTCACCTCCGATGGTGGCGATGCGGCTGGATGCCGGTGTGGGGGGATAAAACACCCCATAGGGCTTAAGGGCGGCATTCAGGTCATCATCCACTACGCCCGGTTCCACTCTGCAGTATACGTCAGATGGGTTGATTTCCAGGATGCGGTTCATTTTTTTCATGTCCAGGGAAATGCCCCCGTTGATGGGTACGGTTTGGCCGCACATGCCAGAGCCGGCTCCCCGGGTGATGACCGGAATTTTGTTCTCATGGGCATATTTCATGATTGCCTGAACCTGTTCAGTGTTTGCAGGGCGAACAATGGCCCAAGGTTTTGCCGCATGTACAGAACTGTCTGACCCGTATATCATGAGATCTGCGGGGTCAGTTTTTACATTCTCCTCTCCCACAATGCCTTGCAATGTGGAAACATATAGAGTGTCCATCTGTATTTTCCTTCTTGAATAATTTTGTAGCGGTGATTAATGGAATCAACTTTCAGGCTTAAATCTTGTTTTAAAACCTGGATGTCGGTGGACAGCACTCATCTTGTGTTTTTGTGCTTTTTATCAAAAAATATCCATCCGATTGACAAATATGGTAATTCGATTTGTTCTATTTTACGCAATTCTGCCAATTGTAAAAAGTTAGTTATATAATTGATTCAGTTGGTTGACTCACTCAGGGATAATCCTTTGTTTATGAGTCATAATCATAAAAGATTTTTACGTCAACACTAAACAATGTTTCATGCAGTATATGAGCATAAACTTGTAAAGGCAAGTCTTTTGTGTTATGCAAAATGAATAAAATACAGTAAATAAAAGTGGTTCTGATTATATATGGTCTTAGATTTTATGTGATATACCGGGCGGGATGAACTTGATAGACTTGGCGCTTGATTTTACGTTAAAAAGACTGGATATTATTTTATTAAGCGATTATACACATGGAGGGTAAGATTGTATGAACCCGTTTATAAAAAATGGTCAGTGTTGTGATCAAGCCCCTTTGGGATTAAACGCCTTGAGAGAAAAACAATGGACCTTATAAACAGACGACAGACAGTGTGATGCCCCATGCTGTTGTTGAAAAATCAGGAGAATATATGAGTCTGAAAATCCATAAAATTTTGTTTCAACCCCACGGAAAAGAGATTGAAGTTGCAGACGGTGAGAATTTAATCCGGGCGGCCATGGAAGCAGGGGTTCACATCAATGCCTCCTGCGGTGGTGAGGGGGTATGCGGCAAGTGTCGGATCCTGCTGGAATCGGGAGAACTTGAAGGGGGCGGTCTTGACAAACTTTCCGTAGAAGACAGAGAAAATGGATACCGACTGGCCTGTCTGTCCCATGTGATTTCCGATGCGGTGGTGAGAATTCCAGTGGAATCTGAGGTGGATACAAGCGTGCTGAATATCGGCACCACCCCCCGCCACACCGCCCGGGTAAAAAGTTTCAGTTTTGAAGACCTGAAGGAAAAGGGCCTTCTGGTGCCCCCGGTGGAGAAAAAATATCTCAAACTTCCCGAACCCTCGGCCCAGGACAACATTGCCGATGTCACCCGGTTGATCCAGCACCTGAAAGTGCAGTATGACGAGCATCGGCTGGGGGTGGATATAGATGTCATGAGAAAAGTTCCTGATATTTTACGGGAGAAGAATTTTGAGGTCACCGTGACCATTGTCCGCCCGGTGAGGGCGGATGGAAAAAATCAGATTGTCAACATAGAAGCAGGGGATACTACCACCTGCAATTATTCCGTGGCCATGGATATCGGTACCACCACCATATATGGTCAACTGCTGGATCTGAACACCGGAGAGGTACTTTCGGAATATGGGGATTTCAATGGTCAGATCAGTTATGGTGAAGATGTTATTTCAAGAATCATGTTTGCCGAAAAAGGTGATGGCCTTAAAACTCTCCAGAAAAGGGTGGTGGAAACCATCAACAATGTCCTGGACCGTATTTTCAAGTTGGGTAAGATTGATCGCAGGTGTATCACCACCATCACGCTGGCAGGAAATACCACCATGACCCAGCTGCTTCTGGGGATCAATCCCAGCTATGTCAGAAGAGCCCCCTATGTGCCTGCAGCCATTTTATATCCGCCCTTTCATGCCGGAGATATTGGCATAAATCTCTCTTCCCATGCCCAGGCCCTTGTGTATCCCGGGGTATCCAGTTATGTGGGCGGTGACATTGTGGCCGGAGTTATGGGGGCTGACATGTATAAATCAGAAAAGCTTACCCTTTTCATGGACATCGGCACCAATGCAGAAATTGTTATCGGCAACAAGGACTGGATGGCTTGTACGGCCTGTTCCGCAGGTCCGGCCTTTGAAGGGGGGGGCATCACCTTTGGCATGCGGGCAGCCAAGGGTGCCATAGAAGATTTTTCCATTGATCCTGTGTCCTATGAGCCCATGATTGTCACAAAAGGAAATGTGCGTCCCAAGGGCATATGCGGTTCCGGCTTGATAACCATCGTGGCCCAGCTGTTTGAAAACGGTATTATTGATAATCGGGGTAAATTCAACAGGACCCTGAAAACCGACCGCATTCGCCAGCGGGAAGATATCTGGGAGTATGTCCTGGTTTACGAGGACGCCACACAGATTGATAGAGATATTGTCATCACAGAACCTGACATTGATAATCTCATCCGGGCCAAGGGTGCCATGTACAGTGGTGCACTCACCCTTCTGGAAGAGGTGGGGCTTACCATCCAGGACATTGAAGTAATTATTCTTGCCGGTGGATTCGGCAGTTATGTGGATCTGGAAAAAGCCATGACCATCGGGCTTTTGCCGGAAGTTAATCCCGAGCAGGTTGTTTATCTGGGGAACAGTTCCCTTCTGGGGGCTAGAATGAGTTCCTTTACCAACGTCCTGCGCCGGGATGTGGTGGCTGTGGTGGAAATGATGACCAACTTTGAACTGGCCGAAACCGCCTCGTATATGGATCATTACGTGGGGGCTTTGTTTTTGCCCCACACCGAGCTTAAATATTTCCCCCGGCTCCATGAACGGCTCCAAGCAAAAGCCCAGGCAAGGCGGGATTCCTGATGGCGGCGCTGGAAAATATCAATGGGTTTGTTCGTACGGTACAGGTGGAAGAACCCCGGCTTGGCAATAATACCGCTGATGTGGAGCGGGTCCAGGCCGCCCTGTTACAGTCCCTTGGAAAGGATCAACATTCCATGGTATATTTTCCACCGGCCCTGGTGACGGATCTTGCCCGGCAGTTAAGAAAATGGCACCACCGCATCAAGGTAGTGATGTTTCAAGATTCCCGGGGGTGGATGGTGACGGCCGTGATGGACCCGGAAACTCCCCTGCCGGTGTGCGGGGTGGCAGCAGATCTTGGCACTACCCGGGTGGTGCTGCGCCTCGTCAATCTTGAAACTGGTGAGAATCTGGGGGAATTGGGATTTGATAATCCCCAGATTGCTCTGGGGCCGGATGTCTTGGCAAGGATTCATTATGCAAGGGATGCCAAAGGCCTTGCCCGGCTGCAGGATTTGATCATTGACGGTATGAATCGCCATATAAGGGAACTTGTCACCGGGGCGGGTCTGGAGCCGGATTCGGTCTACCTGCTTACCGGTGCTGGCAATACCGCCATGACCCATCTGTTTCTGGGCATTGAACCCTCGTTTATTATCCGCGAACCCTATATCCCGGCGGTGAATTCCCCGGAACCGTTGGCAGCCTCACAGGTTGGGCTTTGTATTCACCCCCGGGGAATGGTGTTTCTGTTTCCCAACATCGGCTCCTATTTTGGGGGAGATCTTATTGCCGGTATTCTTTTTGCCGGGCTTCATAACAAAGCGTATCCCTGTCTCATGGTGGATGTGGGCACCAATGCCGAGGTGGTGGTGGGCAGCAGGGACTGGCTCATGGCCTGTGCCGGGGCTGCCGGTCCGGCCCTGGAAGGCGGCATCAGCGACATGGGAATGACAGCAGGCCCCGGGGTGATTGACCGGGTGGTCATAGACCCTGGGACCCTTACCATGGACTTTCATACCATTGAAGACAAACCGCCGGTGGGCCTGTGCGGATCGGGTATGATTGATCTGGCAGCCCAGCTTTTTTTATCGGGCATGGTGGACATTCGGGGAAAATTTTCACCGGATCGTTGTGGAGATCGGCTTTTTGAAAAGGATGAGATTAACCATCTGCGTCTGGTGAGCCGGGAAGATTCAGGCACCGGCAAGGATATTTTGTTCAGCCAGGTGGATTTAAACTCTTTGACCAGTGCCAAGGCGGCCATGCACTCCATCCTGGAGGTTCTTGTCCAGCAGACAGCAGGCCTTTCCTTTGGGGATCTGGATAAATTTTATGTGGCTGGCACCTTCGGGTCGTTTATCAATCCCCGGTCGGCCATCTCCATCGGCATGCTGCCGGACATGCCCTTGGAAAAGTTTGAGGTTCTCGGCAATTCTTCACTGGGGGGGGCTGCCCGGCTGCTGGTGGATCCCCGGGCCTTTGAGGAGATCCGGACCATTGCCCGGAGCATCACCTACATTGAGCTCAACGTGAATCAATCGTTTATGAACACCTTCTCCGGTGCTAAATTTTACCCACACACCGACCGGTCACGGTTTCCGTCGGTGACGATTTATGGGCCGTGATGGGCCTTTTTCTTGAAACAACAAATATCACCGAATTTCCAGAATAATGAAATTGCCAGTCGCATTATTGCCCATCTGCTCACCTTTGATCGGCAATATCCCGGCAGCTTTGATGATATTGTGGCCTGGATTCAGACTCTGTTTGAAAAAAGCCATTTAAGTATAGGTAATGCCACAGACATGGCCGATAAAGACGGCAGGGTGTCAAAAATTTCCAAGGGCATTGTGAAGCTGGATGATTTTTTGCCTTTGCGTTTTCGGAATCCGGAAACGGGATATCAGCTCATTATCACGCTCATGGAACTTGAGATCTGTATTAAAGATATCTTTTGTCAGATCATGCATCGAACGGAGGCCACATTGGAAAATGCCATTTCAACAAAGGGTGCCCAGGGCGCGTCGTCTCCGGCAAAACTGCTGTTGTTTAAGAAATGATAATCTCCTTGAATATTCCGGAGATATCCATCCAAAATATTTTTCATCAGCTTTGACTATTTGTCAGAAACCTGTGAAAGGAGACTCCAAATGAACCCCAGTTATTGTTTAACCATAACCGGACGGGTACAGGGGGTATCTTTTAGGTACCATACCATGGAAAAGGCCCGGGAACTTGGCATATTCGGCTATGTAAAAAATCAGCCGGACGGAACTGTTTATGTTGAGGCACAGGGCGAGAGGGGGGCACTGGATCAGCTTGTGCTATGGTGCCATCAGGGTCCGTCCTTTGCCCGGGTAGAGAAGGTTGCGGTGGAGAAGGGAAAGGGGAGCGTCGCCTTCAGTAATTTTGAGATTCGATATCCTGGTTGATCTGCCATGCCTGCTCTGGAACTGACATTTCATCCGGACTTTTATTTTTTTCTATCCAGAGAGCGGCAAAAAGCCATTCCCTTTTTAGTCCCGCACCGGGGCGCATCTGTTAAGGACATCATTGAATCCTTAGGGGTTCCCCACACCGAAGTGGGACGGATTCTGGTTCGTACCAGGGGCAAATTACAGGATATGGGAGAAAATAATGGGGTATCGGTGGAGTTTGACTGTGTTCCCCGAGATCAGGATCGGATGTTTATTTATCCACCTGTGCCGCCAGTGGATGTCACCCTTCCGACCCTTTTGCGGCCCCTGCCTTTCAAGAGCCTGAAGTTTGTGGCAGATGTCAACGTGGGCGCCCTGGCACGCCTGCTGTTGTCCCTGGGATTTGATACCTTGTACAGCAACGCCTTTTCCGACGAACAGGTGGCACAGGTCGCGGAACGGCAACAGCGGGTGGTGCTCTCCCGGGATACCGGACTGCTCAAGCGTAAAAAGGTAATCTTCGCCCGCCGGGTCCGGGAAGAAACCCCGGAAGCCCAGCTAAAGGAAGTCTTGACCTTTTTCGGAAAGGAGCGGGGACCCTTTTGCTTTCTTTCCAGATGCCTGGCATGCAATGTGCCTCTTGTGCCCGTTGAAAAACAGGCCATTGCGCATCTACTGCAGCCCCTGACCCGGAAATACTACCATCGGTTTAAAAGATGCCCCCGGTGCGGCGGTATCTTTTGGAAAGGGTCCCACGTTGACGAAATGGCACACAAAATGATGCGCCTGTTTCCGGATGGATCATTTGCCTGAGTTCAACAGGAGTGCCTGTTCGGAGAGCAGCGATTTAAAACGGTCAAGACCAAACCTTGTCTGCCTTGCATGCATTATAAAGGAGTTGTCAGCCACTTCATCAGAATTAAGTGGGACAACCGATGGCGTATAAGCGGACCCTCTTCCGCCGTCCTTGTCTGTATAGATAGCATCCAGCTTTGCACAACCGTATAATTTAAAAACTGTATCTTTTGGCAGGATCATGGCACTGCCATTATTGCGGCTATTGGAGGCAGTTTCCACCGCAGCTACTTGTTTTTTTCCAGATCGTTAATTTTTTGCTGAAGCAATGCCACGTCAGCCCCTGATGAAGCGTCGAACCGGAAAAATGGGGATGTGCCCATGGCATATGCCAGGGTTTGGGATCAATCAAGATTTGTTTTCTTTTCCTGAAACCGTTTTCCTGAAATCGCCGGATCATCCGGGTACCCCAGGGCCTCAAAATCCATGACGCCGTCCGGGCCATGGCAATTGGTGCAGGACAGGGCTTTTTGTTTGGGAACAACCCCGTGATTGATGCGCCAGTGCATGAGGGTGTTGACGAACTTAATGTTGCCGCTGAATTTGAGTCCAGCTTCCTTCATGCCATCTGTTGCGGCCCGGTTCCAGTCAAAATGTGTCCAGAAGCCCTCCCACAATTTAGGAATAATGAGGTAACCGTATGTGGCATCCGCTGGTTGTATGCCGGAAAAAAGTTTATAAGGGGTGATTCTGGCGGCCAGTTCTTTGATATCTCCCACGGGGGGATTCAGGGCGGTGACCCCGTCAAGATTTGCGGGATCCCCATTTAAGTAGCGTGTATGCCTGCCGTCGTACCAGGTGTAAACCGGTTGAACATGTTGGCGTTTGACAAGAACCCCCTTTTTTTTGTTGTGGGTAGCAATGACGTCGGGATCCTTTGGCAACAGCCCAACTTCTTTGCCTGCTTTGGACCAGTCCCAGAACATGAGGGTGGGGTTGTCCCGGGCAAATGTGGGGATATGACAGGTCTGGCATGCGATGGTATCGCAATGCTCATTGAGGGTTTTGAGCAGGGGGTGATCATTGTCATGGGGATTTTCATCGTGACAATCCATGCAGGAAACGCGTCCCTCACTGACAGAGCAGGTGGTGCTGGCCCCGGATATTTTGTGCTGGAGGCTCACATGGCATTCCTGACAGGTGAAGTCCTGACCGCCCATGTGGACATCCTGCAAATTGCTGGGATCTTTAAGGGTGCTGTCCAGGTCTCCGTGCTTGATGGCATCCCCACCGCCACCGAACCAGTGGCATGATCCGCAATTGGCACGGGTGGGAAGCCCCACATGCTGTGCGATCTTTACCAGATCAAGGCCCTGCTTTTCCTGGCCGCAGCCCGTTGGTGTTTTGGCGTATGTGCCTGTGGTATCGTGACAGACCAGGCAATCTATGTGTGCGGGATCTGCAAAATCAAAGGTTTCGTCCTTCCAACCGTAGCCTGCATGGCAGCTGGTGCACCTGCACCAGTTAGAGATGGGGCTCATTCAGAAATTATTGATCAGGGTGCGCTTTCCCAGATCTGTTCGATGTTCTTTTCCCACAACGTCAGGGGTTGCCCCCTGCCAGAGCCAATGGGCAGAATGAAGCACTTCTTCTGCCTGTGTGCTGTGACAGTCAAGACAAGCTTGGGTCACCGCCATGCCGTTGGGGTAAGGCCCTTTTAAATGGTTTTGGTGATCTGACAGCGTCTGGGCCATGGTGGGGCCCGCATGGATACAAAAGAATAGAATCAAAAGCAGTAGCACAAATAAATTTTTTTTCATTTTTTGTTTTCCCCATCAGATTTGATTGCCTTAAGGCGAATAAAAGACCAGAGATTACCGATGCCCCCGGGCATTTTTACCCAGCCTTGAAAATGATCGTTTCGGGCCGCTTCCACCCGGGATCCCGTGTAAAGGGGAATACAGGGAATTTCCCTTGCGATGAGAGCCTGCATTTCGAAAACAAGGGCTTGCCTTTGATCCGAATCCTTTTCAAGAGATGCCTTTTGGGCCAGTTCATCAAAGGCGGTGTTTCGAAAACGGGCATAATTTTTGCCGCCCGGGAGGGCCTCCGCACTGTGAAAAAAAGTTTTGAGATAATCCGGATCATCGGAAAGGTTGGTCCATCCCATGATGCAAGTATCAAAATCTCCTTGTCTGAGCAGTGCAATGGTCTGGTGGAGGGGCTGTATTCGCGTGGATACCGGGATGCCGATATACGACAGGGCTTTTTTGATGCTCAGGGCCACTTTCAGGCGAAATGGCCTGTTCCACCCCCGGGTGGTCAGGATTTCCATGGGATTGATTTTTTTACCGTCTGGCAGGATAAGATGTTCTTCTAACCAGGAATAACCAGCTTCTTTAAGAATCATTCTGGCTTTTTCAACTCGAATTTCAGTGGTTAACCCCACGCCGGGAGCCTTCAGGTGGGGATTGGACCAGAAGGTGTTTTGGGGTGGAACAACACCATAAACCGGTGTGCCCTGACCCTTTAGAACCCGTCTTACAATCTGCTCCCTGTCCACCAAAAGTGCCACTGCCCGTCGAAATGCGGGATCCGTATAGGGGGCACGTTCCAGATTAAAGGTAAGATAGTCATAACCGGTTCGATCTGTGCCATAAAGCGTTACATGGGGCATTTGGGAAATTCGGGGGACAACATCCAGGGGCAGATCCCACCAGATAAAATCGATTTTGCCTTTTGCGAGTTCGTTCAGATTTTTTTCAACATCGGAGTTGAATTCCAGAATCAGGGTATTCAAGTAAGGTCCCACTGAGATGCCGTCCATTTGAAGGCCACTTCCAAAAAAATGGGGATTTTTTTTGAGCACCATAAAAAAAGGCTCGGTGTGGGTTTGCAGGAAAAAGGGACCGTTGCTGGATACGGTTTGCGGGGCAAATTCCATAAGGGTTTTCAGGGGATTGTCAGCAGTTCTGGCCGAACTTACCGGCTGGAACCATCTTTTTTTTTGTACAAAGGGTGCAAACAGCGCCCGTTTAAAAAAACCTGGACTGGGTCCTTTCAGGGTAAATCGCAGGGTTCGTTTATCCAGTGCCTCCATTTTTTCAATGTCCTGCCATTTTTCCATGTGACCGGGAACCTCGAATTCCTGAATGGTTTTGATCGTAAACATCAAATCCTCAACCGTCACCGGTGATCCGTCGTCCCATTGTGCTTGTCGAAGTCGAATGGTGACGCTGTCGGGTTGACCTCCCTGAATCGGCAGGGATTCTGCCAGCCAGGGAAGCATTTTTCCATCTGTGGGGCCCCTCATGTAAAGGGACATGTGGAATAGCCGAAAAATCTTTTGGGACCATGCATCGGTGGCGGCAAAATAGTTCATGGATTTCGGAGGATTCGGCATGGCAATATGCATGCTGTCTTCAACCGCATTGGCAAAACCATACGGGATCACCAGACAAACTGTGACAAAATAAAGAATGACTCTTTTAAAAACATTTCCTTTGTGCTGCATGACATCCCCCTTAACCGACGTCTAACTCTGTTTTCTAAGAAAGAGTAGGTAAGCCTAATATTCTTTCATGCTTTGTTGTGGGCAGATCGAAGAGACGAAATAAGGTCTGCCCGTGGCTGTTATATGAAAAGGTCGTCTTCAAGTTTACCTCAGTAGAGCCGCCCCCCGACGGGCAATAGGAACTGGCCAATTGGGCCGTCTACGATTCCGGGCGGGCCCATTGCCCGTCGGCATGATAGTATTTTCAATATTCGTTGTGTCCGCCAGGACATGTGGGATATATAGGTTGCATTGCATAGTGTCTATGAGCACTTGAACTTTGCCTTTTCCATATTTTCCATGGATAAAAAAGTTCTAAGCGTCACTAATCATAAAAATTATGCTCCTGTTTTCGTAAATATTCGGCTTGCTCAGCCAATGTTTGGAACCGTACCCCATATTCGCTTGTTTGGGGCTGCGTAGCAGACTAATACTATGTGAGCAGGGTAAAAACAGGTGAAGATGGGGTGCTGACCGAATACTTACCTGTTTTCGGATGGATCATCTGCCTGAGTTCAACAGGAGCGCCTGTTCGGAGAGGAGCGATTTAAAGCGGTCCAGGGTAACCGGGTGTGCCTGCATGGGAATGCCCATCCAGTCGCAGTAGTTCAGGAAGGATTCTGGTTCTGTCTCCATGTATTGATTCATAAATCCAATGCCATCCAGCACAATGGCACCACCGGTGTGACGGGGAAAATTTTCATTGGCAAGGGCCTTGTCCCATCCCTTGAACACCTGGTGTTTGAATTTTACCCAACCCGGTGTCATCCACCAAACCGGTTCACCACCGACAAGTTCTTCACCAATGCGTTTTAACTCAGATGCATCTGCAAGCATATCCATGCAATGGGTGGCGTTAATTCGTGCCACTCCGGGACCTTGGGCGTCAATGATTTCCTGCATGTTTCGGGTGGGATTGTCAGCATTGACATAGCAAAATTTTCCGCCATAGACCACAATAATCTTGTCTACCACCTTTTTAGCTTTATTAATCGCGGTGATGAGTTTTTCTTCCAGCTTTACCACATCCTGGTGCAGACCGGGTAGGGTAAAAAACAGATGATCGGTGTCAAGAAATCCCTCTTTTTTTAGCGCATCCAGCTCCATTTGCATGGTACCGCAGGAAACAATAGCCATATCTGAGAATGATATATTTTTCATAAAAAATTCCTCCTGTGTCTGTTTATCTTAAATTTTTGGGCCTGGTTGTGAACAACGTCAGGCAAGCAGACATAATCTGTCAGGTACTTTAATTGGCCGCATCATGTCGAAATATCTGCCATTTGATTTTCCGGGTTCATGTGGTGGGTGACATTGTTAATGTTAGATACAAAATAGATGGGTTTTCCGTTGAGGTCCCGTTGCATACACGAGCAGATGTCCACCCATATAATGCCTCCATTTTTGTGTATGTATCGTTTGGTCAGTGTTTGGTTCTTTTCCTCTCCACACATCATTAGCTCTATCATCTTTTGTGTCGATTGAATATCGTCTGGGTGCGTAATATCCTGCCATTTGATGTTAGAGAACTCATCTGCATCATAACCCAGCATATCCCTGAAGCATTGGTTTACCTCCATTTCACCGGATATAAATGTAATGCTTTTCCCTATATTACAGTGATTAAAACTGTTTTCATATTTTTCCTTAGCCGCTTTTAACTCCTGCTCCATGTTTTCAATGTGTTTTATTTTTTCGAGGAGCTGTCTGTTTGTATTGCGTAAATCAGTGTAAAAGGTTTGCACCAGAATCTTGAACTGTTTGCATAAAATGTTTTCCAGAAAATTTTTGATTTTTTTCGTCATCATATTTTCCTGATTGGGGGGATGTATCAAACAGGGATTCCTCAAAAGTTTGTTTTTGATCTGAACAGAGTTTTATAGTAGGTCTCAACTCATCAATCATAAGTTCTCATTATGATTTGCTTGAAAGTTAGGTAATTATTTGAAATTATTAATGTATAATTTAAAAAGGCATCCACTGGTGTCTAATGAATTCAGAAAGATATTAGAAATTATAACTATTGATATGTCGCTGCCCCCGCCATACCAGTAGCACTCTCCGAAGTTGCCCCCGTCTGGGAAGTCCAAGCTGTCGTATCTTCGCCGGTGAGACACTGGTCTTCAATAAATTCTGAATGATCCACATCTGCGTATGAGGTTGCACAAAATGAAATGATAAGGGCTGCTGATACCAGTAGAATTTTTTCCATTGGACCTCCATGGTAATTTTTGATGATATTCAAATTAGCATATTCTCAAAACAAGGGCAAAATTTTTTGAAAATATTTATTTTTTATCGTCATTTTCAGCCATCCTAAAGAAAGCAAGATGGAGAAAATGTCAAAAAAACCTCGGTTATGAATTGATCGGTCCGTTCCCAATCCCAATCGGTACCATCAGGTATCGGTCCAAAGGGGTTCGGGCCTGGTTAAAGGGGAGTGATAAAAACTGAATTATGGGCTGTAAAGCGCCCATGGCTTTACGTTTTGCATACGTTTGGGTTCTTGGTACTTTAATGTCTGGCCAGTGCCCCATATCCGCCTGTTGGGAGCTGCGTAGCAACTGATGCTGAGCAGATTAAAGCTGGTGAAAATGGGGCGCTGGTTGAATATTTTGACTGCTTTTAAAATGGCATTTTAACACTACGGATTAGAAACTTACCTGGAGTTGCGCTACAAGAACTTGTTTTTCTTCAGCATACTGAGGATCATCATAATCTGAGAAGAGGTAGGTCAACGAAAGTTCCGTGTTGGTGGCAATGTCGTATCCGATCCAGGCGTTGAAGATGGTGATATCGTCAGTTGTGGTGTTGTCATCATTTTCCGGTTTGAAATATCCCGCTTTTCCACCCAGTCTGAGGCCGTCCATTACAATATATTTTCCATAAACTGCAACTCCCTGTACACCGGCACTGTCACCAGTGGGATCAAACGGACTGTTCCAGTTGTAAAATGCGGTTATGTAGGTGGCAGGAGGGGTGTTCCAGGCCATGGGAGTGAAGGATCCCCAGTCGTTGATGCCGGTGAGTTGTTTTTCATCGGCATCGTCGGCTCCCAGGGCATAAAACAGTTCTGCTCCCAGGTTGAACGCTTCAGTGATATTGACGTCTCCCTGGAGATAGAGCTGGGTTCCCATATAATCCGTGGCACCGTCATCGGTGTCGCCGGTGGCAAAGTCAAATTCTCCGCTTAGATTTATATTTCCAAGTGAACCTGTTGCATAAAGTCCGACCATGAGCGGTGAATTGTCTGTATCGGTTCCATCAACTTCCATGGCACCAAATAGATCGACAGTAAAATTATCGGTATTATATCCGAAATTAATGGCGTATAAATCGATATCATCGTTGGCTCCATCATCATTTAATGAGCCGTTTTCACTGTTTTTAAGGTAAATAAGGGAGGTTTCGACCGGTAATTTAAGGTTCAATTTGGCACCCACGGCATTGGCATCCAGAACTTCACATACACCCAGTCCCACAAACTGCTGTCCAACCCTCAGCGACCATTTTTCTTTGTCAATGTTTATAAAACCACGGTCAATATCTATGGTGTTTACCATTGAGTTCCTGGGTCTTGAGACCAGACCACCGGTGTAGTCCTGTCCCCAGACACCTTCTCCATAGTCGGCTCTCATCTCCACATATACATCGTCTGCAATGTTGATTTTGGTTCCCAGTCTCAGGCGCTGATCGATAAAGCTTTTATCAGTTCCATCAAAGGCGGTGTTGTCAAATGCCCGCACCCAGAACAGCCCATAAAGAGATACCCTGTCGTCGGCGTAGGAGGGAACAATGAACGTGAATACGCTGGTAATGAGCAAAATGGCGGTGAGAAATTTTTTCATATTTATCCTGATATAGTTAAGTGTTTTTTAAATGAGATCTCAATTTTTTGTCTTCAATGGTGATCTTTTTACGAATCCATCTACAGCGAGTGTTGAGAGCTGTTTGTTATTGTTCTTTTACTTCTTTTTTAAGGGGTTGTGGTTTGGGGCCGGGCAGGCGCTATGGTGTTTAAAAGCGAAGGGCTTTAAACAGGAGAACTATTTTCATCGGCGTTAAATCACGTTTTTTGTAGGAGGAAAACATGTTTGGTTTGATGATTTAATATACTACCCGCCCGCCCGGCCCCAGTGTTCAGGGGGGTGTAAGAGTTAATGTTTAGAATGAAAGCTCAATGGAACATGCCACTTTCCAGAAATCTTCCACAGATCCGTTAACGGCCTCGTCGTAGTCGGAATCCTCATCAAAGGTCATGTATCCAAGTTCCGTTGCAAAGAGCAGGTGATCCATGATCTGATATTCTGAGTTGAAGTTGATTTCCACAACGCTTTCATCTTCGTTCATGAGGATGTCATTGGGGGATTCAAAAATGGTATCCTCGGCCGTACCTTCGGCATACATGATCTGGAATTCATGGGACAGTTTTTTGCCGGTCTTGATGTCTTTGAGTTTAAACCCCACGGCCCACATGGATACGGCAACGGTGGTATCATGGGAATCAAACATGTTGTCGTTGAACCGACTGCCGCCAAAAAAGGAACTGGTGTAGGAGGGACCGCCGATGAGCATCGGCATCATGTTTAAATCTTTATCATTGGCATCAGGCCCATTACCGTAGAAGGCGAAAAATTCGGGGGTGAACCCATCCATTTTATAGTCGACGACCAGATCTGCAAAATAACCGGCGATGTTGGCATCCACCGTGGCGGTTTCCCAGTCCATATCACCATATGTGGCACTGGCTTTAACGGACAGGGCATCCATGTCATATCCAAACGTCATTCCGAGATACCAGGCAGATACGTCGTCTGTTGGTGTGGGGTCAGCAATGGCAGCGTTGGCACCGGAGAGCAGGCCGGGATAATTGATGTATGCGTATCTGTAATAGCTTGGGGCATTGGCAATTACATCTTCCTGGATGTTCGCATAGGCCACCCAGGGCGTAAATTTTACGGCATTCATGGTAACGGGCAGCTTGGCAAACAGAAAGTCTGCCTGGTCGTCGGTGTTGGTTGCTGTATCGTCCATCAAATCCGTCATGCGGAACCAACCAGCCTGGAGGGAATAAGTGTCGGTGAAGGGAGCGGAAAAGGTTACGCCTGCGGGCACTTCATAGAAAAGATTGCTGCCGTAGGCGATTTCACCCATATTAAAACTCTGGGAACCGAGTTTGAAATTCATTCCTGAATCGGAGGTGAAATCAATGTAGAGGTTGTCCAGTTCAATTATAAAATTTCCATCCTCTTCACCGCCTACCAAGGCGTCATTGGTACCAAAATACCCACCGGTGTCACCTTCACCGATCTGGAAACTGATTACCCCTTTGAGGTTTTTATTGAGAATCCACTGGGCCTTGAAGCTCAATTCCCGTGTGGCATCAAAATCAGCATCATCACCCTTTGAATAATCATCCACAAAATCAAGATACTGGGTGGCACCAAAACAGGCCTTGAAGGCACCACTGATCTGCATACTTCCCATGTTCCCGGCATCAAAGGTCATGGCACCGGCACCGGCGGCCATGAAAAAAAAGACCGTTACTGCAATGGCAATACAACGTGTTAGTTTTTTCATCTTTTATCTCCTGAATAAAAAATTGAAGGTTTTTTTCGGCAGATTATGCATAACGCCATTGTCTGTTCTAAGAGCAAATGCTGTGCCATTGGATTTTTGCCTTGATTTTTTTGAAATTCAGGTATCTATATGTATTTCAGAATAATGCAGGATGCTTGTTAATGGCCTGTTTCTGGGGGATTCCCTTTTTATTTGCATGGAAAAGGCGTTTGTCAGGAAATGGATTGTTCCTCGTTATGGTAACGTAAGCGTTAACGTTCTGGTAACGGTTATGGCAGTTAATTGCTGCCATGTGTTTTTTCTATTAGAAAATTAAATTTTCGGGCAACCTCAGCAGAGCCGCCCCCCCGATGGGCAATAGGAACCGGACAATCGAGCTGTCTACAGTTCCGGTTCGGGCCCATTGCCCGTCGGGGGGGCGGCGGCGGCATAATGCCATTTTCAATATTCGTTGTGTCCGCCAGGACATGACCGTTATATGAAAAGGTAGCCTTCAAGTCTACCTCAGCAGAGCCCCTCCCCCGATGGGTAATAGGAACCGGACAATTGAACTGTCTAAAGTTTCGGTCCGGGCCCATTGCCCGTGGGGGGAGGGGCGGCATCATGCCATTTGGCTCCGTGTCTACGACCCTATCTTCGTTGTGTCCGACAGGACATGTGGGTTATATGAAACTCCGTCTAAAGCGCTGCAATGATTAGAGTTTCATTTTTTGTTGTGGCAGGTGCTTACTGCCATGTGGGTTATAAGAAAGCTTCTGGAACGTTCTTTGCTGTTTGTTTTTTTGTTCATTGCATTTTAGATTATCCAAACACATAAGGCTGTTGAGATCACCCATGACTGATTACATTAAAAGATGGATGAAGATTCGTCCCGAAGAGATGGGGCTGTTTTTCGGGGCGGTGACCTTGATCTTTCTGATCCGCTGCGCCGGACTGATTTTTAATAATTTTGCTGAAACCGCCTTTTTAAAGCGATTTGGTGTCTCCTGGCTTCCGGTGCTTTATATTGCCAATCCCATGATTACCCTTTTTTTACTGGAGAAGCTGTCCAGCATCAAACCCCACCTTTCTGCTTATACGCGTCTTTCTTTTCTGCTCATGGGGTGTGGTATCACCGCTTTTTTTTTGTGGTTGCTGCTGTTTCTGGAAGGCCGATTTTTATATCCCCTGTTGTTTGTGATGAAAGTGCAGTTTGAGACACTGCTCAGTGTTTTTTTCTGGAATCTGGGTAACGAGCTGTTTAATTTTCATCAGTCCAAGCGATTGTTTCCCTTGATTACCATTGGTGGGGTTCTGGGGGACATGGGGGGGAACCTTTTGACCGTGGGATTTTCAAAGGCCGTTGCCATCAATCATCTGGTGTTGATGTATGGGACGGTATTATTGTCGGCTGCCTGTATTACCCGCTATCTGGGCGGTCGATTTCCCCTGCAGGTGGTGCCCGGGGTGTCTAAATCATCAGAAAAAAAAACATCCACGTTTTTGAAACGCATTGCCGGTATTGGCCCTTTAATGAAAAAATCCACCCTTGTTCTGGTGATGGTGGGACTGACTTTTTTTGCCAATGTTGTCTTGCCCATCATGAACTATCAGTTCAATGTGGCGGTGGATCACAGTTTTGGGGCTGAAAATGCCATGATTGTGTTCTTTGGAACCTTTCGAGGAGCCATGAACGCTGTTTCCATATTGCTGCTTTTCTTTTCCGGCAGATTTTACGGCAAATGGGGCATTCCCGTGGCGCTGTTGTTTCACCCTGTGAATTATTTTCTGGTCTTTCTGGGATTTTTATTTCGGTTTGATCTGGTTTCTGCCATGTATGCACGGTTTTCCACCAATGTGGTTCGAACCACCTTTAATCAACCGGTGAACAACATGCTCATCGGTATTTTCCCCGATGCCTATCGATCAAAGATCCGTCCTTTTTTGCGGGGGGTGGTGGCCCGGGCCGGATTGATTACCGGTTCCTGTCTGATATTATTGACCACCACCGTTTTGCCACCCCATTATCTTTCTCTTGTGGCATTTCCCTTTATTTTTGCCTGGATTGCCACGGTGATTTTTTTAAAGTTTAAATATGCGACTTTGATTATTCGACTGCTTGCATCGGATGTTCTGGATTTGAGAATCACCGAGGCCCATGTGGTAAAGAAGCTGTTCCAGGACAGGCGCATTCAGGATCAATTGCTGGAAAATTTTCGATGTGCAAGGGGACAGGATGCCTTTTTCCATGCCCGGTTGTTGCGGTATCTTGGTATGGAAAATCTCGATAATTATATATTAAACAGTCTGAAATACCAGGACAGCCCCACCGTGATTCAGATGCTGCCGTTGATTTCAGATCGTGTGGGGGATCGTTTCTTCAGGGTGTTGAAAAAATTAATCCATGTGGCGGATGAGCCATTGACCCTTGCCATGATTCGGGCGGCTAAACCCCGCAACACAAAGGCCTGTCGGACGTTTTACCGGGCACTGGAAGAAAAGTGCCGACATCATGGCGTAAACGCCTGCGTTTCTCCGGAAATCCGGGCATATTCCGCTGCCTGTGTACTCATGGAAATGTCTGAACACCGCCGGGAGATGATGGGACAGTGGATGCGCGATGCCAACATGGAGCATGTCCATGCCGGTATCATTGCCGTTACAGAATCCGGGGACAAGGCATATGTTCCCTTGCTCAATCAGCTGTTAACCCGGGAAAAAAACGACCCCGTGCTCCCCGCCCTGATTCGTGCCCTTAAAAAATTGGACCCCCTTGATGTCACGGATCGGGTGGTCCCGTTTTTAAGCCATAAACAGGCGGCTGTGCGCATGGCGGCCCTGGAAGCGGTGGAACTTAATGAGGATGATGCCTTACGCCGCCGTGTCCTTGCCCTTGTGGGGGATCATGCGGAAAATGTCAGACAGCTTGCCATTGAAAAAATCAAGTCCTGTCCCTACTGCAATGGGAAATTGCTGTTTGAATTTCTTTATCCAGGTTCCCGGAAAATGCGGGAGGGTATTTTTGAAATTTTAAAGGCCCTTGATATCAAAGATCTGGACCTGTTTGCTTTTTTTGAAGACGAGATCCGTCAAGCCTGCATCTACCTTGCGGTTTCTGAAACCCTGAAAAAATTACCCCAGACCCTTTCCTGTGATCTGCTGTTGCGTCACCTTTCTGAGATCAGGGTCGCCCATATTCAAAACGGGCTTCGGGTGGCCTCCATTAATGATGATTCCGGGCAGGTGAGGCTTATTTTAAGAAGCCTTTTTTCCCAGGACCACCGCAGGCGATCCAATGCGCTGGAAGCCCTGGAAAGTACCATGCATCCCCGACTGGTAACGCGTCTGATGCCTTTTCTGGATGGAACAGCTCCAGCGGATATCCTGCGAAATCAATACAGACAGCTGGGGGGACCGGTGGCGTTACTGGAGACCGGAAAGGCCCTTGACTTTCTGCTTCACAGTAAGAACTGGCTGGCTGTACGCCTGGCCCGGGGGATCTTACAGACCCTGCCCTGGGATGAGATGAACGATGAAATGAAAGAAAAAAAACACCGCTTGAGTGCTCAGTTATCCCAGGATGATACAACGGCAGAGGTGTTTGGATGTTCCACTTCAATGGAGGCGGTTATGGAAAGAACCTTAAGTTTTCAGGAAAAAATTGTTCATATCCAGAAGGTGGATATCTTTAAGAATCTGGCCATCAATGAACTGGCAGCCATCAGTGACATTGCCCGGGAAGTAACCTTTGCCCCCGATGAGATTTTGTTCCATGAAAAGAGCTTTGCAGACACCATGTATATTTGCGTGGAAGGGGCCATTTCCGGATCCAGAAACAACGTGGATGTGGGGCAATTCAAGGCCGGGGACAGCTTTGGCATGAGCGCGTTTCTGGTGGATAGTAAACGGCTTCTCACCTGCCGGGCCACCGCGCCCACCCGGCTGCTGGAAATCCATAAACAGGAATTTGAGGAGATGCTCATGGAGTATCCCCAGATTTCCTTTGAGATCGCCAAGATTCATGCACGTATGATCCAGCGCCTTTTGGAACAGATTCAGGCTGAAGATACCCACGAAAGTCTGATGAAGGATTTTTTCAACAAGGACCAACGGATGAAATAGAAAGGCTTTTTCAGATGATGCGTAAATATTCGGGTGGGTCATGTAAACGCTTGCTCCGTGCTTCATATTCGGTTGTCTGGTGGGACGATACGACTGCCATGTGAGCAGGCCAACATGGGCGAAGAGGGGGCTGCTGGGCACATATTTATTTATTTATTTATTTTGAGGCTGCAGGGCAATATCCCATTTTTTCATGTATTTCCAGACAGAGGTTCTGCTCTTTCCGATACGTCGCCCCACTTCTGCTTTGTTCCAGTCACATTCATGGAGAAGATTTACAAGCGCCTCCCGGTTTAATTTGGATTGTGGGATTTCCTTGGCACCGGAAATCGGCGAATTGCTCTTTTCTGATGGTGCCCCGGCGCATTCTCTTTTTTCTCTGATTTCAAGGGGAAGGTCACGGGTTTTAATCTGTGGGGATGAACACAGAACAAAGGCATGCTCAATGGCATTCTCCAGTTCACGGACATTTCCGGGCCAGGGGTACTCCATGAGTTTTTCCATGGCATTGCGGCTGATATCCTTTATCTTCATGGATTCCCGCTTATTGTTCTTGTCTATGAATTTTCTCACCAGCAATGGAATGTCCTCCCGCCGGGATCTTAGGGGGGGGATCTGGATGGGAAACACCTTGAGCCGATAATAGAGGTCTTTTCTGAATTTTCCTTCCAGTGTGAGATGGTAGATATCCTTGTGGGTGGCGGCCAGTATGCGGATGTTGATTTTTATTTTCCGGGAGTCTCCCACCCGCTGGATTTCCCTCTCCTGGAGTACCCGCAGCAGTTTGACCTGCATGTAGGGGGACAGTTCTCCGATTTCGTCCAGAAAAATGGTGCCCCCATGGGCTTCTTCAAATCTTCCTTTTCGATCGCGGTGGGCCCCGGTAAAGGCTCCCTTGACATGGCCGAAAAGTTCACTTTCCAGAAGGGTTTCTGACAGGGCTGCACAGTTCACAGCGATAAACGGTCCCTGGGACATCTGCCCGTTGTAATGAATGGCCCCGGCCACCAGTTCTTTGCCGGTGCCGCTTTCCCCCTGGATTAATACGGTGGCACGGCTGTCTGCCGCTGCTGTGATGGCATAAAATATCTCCTGCATGCCGTGGCTTTTGCCGATGATATTGCCCATGGCATGGAGTTCTCCCAGCCGTCGTTCCGCCTCTTGTGCCTTTTTTTTGATGTGGTTGAGTTCTGTGAGATTCGTAAGGGTTTCCACGATGCCAAGAAGGGTGTTGTTCTCATCCCGGATGGCCCGGGCATTTTTGATCACAGGCACCTCGTACCCGTCCCGGTGTTTTACATGGCATTCTTTGGACTCTGATGTGCCGTGTTTCAGTACACCACATTTTTTCATGTCCGAGGGACATTCCTTATCAAAGCAGCGGTTGCACTGGAGCAGCTTGCATCCCTGTCCCAGGGCCTCTTGGGCGCTGTACCCGGTGATACCTTCCATGGCACGATTCCAGGAAATGATCTCTCCATTGCTGTTCAACGTGAACAATCCGTCGGCCATGGTGTCAAGAATTTGATTGAAAAAGCGAATATCCCACATTTCATGGGTTTTCATGACCCAGCACCTCCCGTACCTGCCTTGCCAGGTCCTGCCTGGAAAAGGGTTTATTGATAAAATGAACGCCCTGTTCCAGAACCCCATGTTGGGCAATGACATTGGCGGTATATCCGGACATGAAGAGACATTTGATATCCGGATAAAGACAGATGAGTTTATCAGACAGTTCCCGACCGTTCATGCCCGGCATGACCACATCTGTGATGAGCAGATGGATGCCATCCTGCCCCTGTTCCTGGGCGATCTGGAGGGCCTGCCCGGGATCACTGGCAGTCAGGACGGTGTAGCCCAGGCGTTCCAGTATCAACCGGGCAATTTTCAGTATGGAGACATCATCCTCCACCACCAGGATGGTTTCATCGCCCGTACGGGGAGAAAGAGGGAGCTGGTTTCTGGTTTCTGATACCATGGCATTTTTAGCTGGCAGGTAGAGTTTAAAGGTGGACCCTTTATCCGGCTCACTGTAAACGTTGATAAAGCCGTTGTTCTGTTTCATGATACCGTAGACCGTTGCCAGTCCCAGCCCATTGCCCCGTCCCACGGCCTTTGTTGTAAAGAAGGGTTCAAATAGATTTTTCAGGGTTTCTTTGTCCATGCCCGCGCCGTTGTCGCTGATCACCACCATGACAAAATCACCCTCGATAAACCCGGGATGATCCCGGCAGTAATCGGTGTTGAACGTCACATTTCTGGTTTCTATGGTCACCCTGCCGATGTCTTTGATGGCATCCCGGGCATTGAGACACAGGTTGGCCATGAGCTGATCCACCTGGGAGGGGTCCATGCGCACCGGTCGGACACGGGTTCCGGGGAGCCAGGCCAGTTCAATGTCTTCACCGATGAGCCGCTGCAGCATTTTAAGCATGTCTTCAATCACCTGGTTGATGTCCAGTATCCGGGGGGCAATGGTTTGCTTTCTCGCAAAGGCCAGTAGCTGGCGCGTGAGATCGGCGGAGCGCCGGGTGGCACTGTGAATTTCCTGGACATTTGCCATCAACGGATTGAGTGTATCCATATCTTCCAGCAGAATTTCCGCATTTCCAAGGATGACGCTGAGCATGTTGTTGAAATCATGGGCCACCCCTCCGGCAAGCCGTCCCACGGATTCCATTTTCTGGGCCTGGTGAAGCTGGGCCTCCATTTTTTTCTGTTCGGTGATGTCCTGGAAGGTACCCTTCATCTTTAAACATGTACCGTTGGAATATTCAGGATGTCCTGCAACTTTTGCCCAGATCAGTCGCTTTTTGGCCGTACGACATTGCAGTTCCAGAGTGAAATTTTCACCGGTTTCCATGGCATGTTTGTAGGCTTTTTCAAGCAACTGCCTGTCCTGTGGTAGATAATAGTTCAGATGCTCATCCGGACCGGGAATATGGTCGGATTCAATTTCAACTATTTTATAGGTTTCATTCGTCCAGATGGCCGTCTTTGATATCAGATCATGTTCCCAGCCCCCGATTTTGGCAAGGCTTCCCATTTCATTTAAAAGGTGTTCTCTGTCTCTGAGTGTTTTTTCCACTCGTTTTCGTTCCACCACCTCCTTTGCCAGTTTTCTGTTGAAAAACCACAATATAAAAATGACAATGGTGAACATCAGACAGATGCCCACGGCGATGCGTTTGAGCCTGGTGTAATCCTTTTCGGGATCAGGATTGTATAGAAAACCTTCAAGGGAAACATCGCCGGTTATCAGCCCGAGTTTTTGATAGGTTATGCCAATGTGTCGCCATCTTCCAGGGTTCATGTGCCCGACCTGGATTAAATCCGGGAGCATTATTTTCCGGATGGCTTCGGCTTCGAAACGAAGGTGGCTTCGTTGTTTTTTAACGCCATAGTTGTTGATGAGAAGCTCAATGATTTCTTCGGGATGGTCCATGGCATATTCCCACCCTTTAAGGGATGCCGCCAGGAATGCCTTGACCCGCAGGGGGTGTTTGTCAATTTCAGTGTCCGTGGTGAAAAGACAGTCACTGTAAAAATCAACCCCATAGGTTTGGGGCGAAATGATGGCCGGTTCAATGTTGTTCTGCAACAGTTGCCAGGGCTCATTGGTGGTGTAAGCGCTCACCGCATCTGTGCGTCCTTCCATGAGGTCCCTGATGTCATAGGTTTGATCCATGCGTTGAATGGCATCAAGGGGGATGCCTTCGTTTAAAAATGCGGCCATGATATCTGCGTCTTTGTTTCCCGGCAACAGCATCACCCGTTTGCCGATGAGATCCTGAAGGGTGGATATGCCGGCATCCCGGCTTGCCAGAAGAATGGACGGGGAATGTTGGAAAATGGGGGCAAGTACCACAAAGGGATCTCCGTCCATGCGATGCAGCAGCAGTTCTGAACCGGCCACCCCATATTGAGCGGCACCGCCCATCACCACCTCTCTTGCAAACTTCCCTTCTCCTCCTTCAATGATGGTTACATCCAGACCTGCCTGGCTGTAGTATCCCTTTTCAAGGGCAGCGTAGTAACCTGCAAATTGAAACTGGTGCTTCCATGCCAGCTGTATGGAAACTTTTTCCGATGCCTGGGCTCTGGCCATGATAAAAAAACAAGCCAGAAAGACCCAGCGGCATAAAGTGAGACGGGTGAAACAGGAAAAATTGATCAGGTGTTTTTTTACCAAACGAATGCCTCTGGTCATTGTGACTCAATGGGGCAGTCCTGGGTTGGGATTGCCAGGATTTGCCGGTATTAAAGAATGCAAACAAAGCTATTAAAACATTTTTTCATGGTGCCTGCAAGATATTCGAGTATAAAAGCAGGCTTTGCCCGCAACATGGGCCACCCGTCACGGTTGACGGACCAATGGGGGTCAGACTTGTGTTATTGTGCTTTTGACAAGATGTTTAAATTGCTTGCTCATCGGGGATGACAACAGAGCTGACGGTGTGATTCATAGCGCACCTGTCTGCCCGAAATGGGATCACGAAATTCAAGCCTTCCGGCAAGCAGCTGAAGGGGGGCTGAATACGTGTTTTTTTTCTCCGGTAAAAGTTCCGGGTAGTATCGATCATTGAGAATGGGAAAGCCCGATTCTGCCAGGTGCAGACGCAGTTGATGTTTTTTGCCGGTGACAGGCTTTAATCTGAAAATCGCTCTGTTGCCCCAAGAGTGAATCAACGCGATTCTTGATACGGCATTGGCTTGTCCCGGGGCGGCTTTCATTCTGAACCAAGGGGTTCCTCTGATCAGTCGATTTTCCATTGTCCATGTGTCTTTTTCAGGAGCATGTGGGTACTGGGTCACCGCTTGGTAGGTTTTGTCCACCTTGCCCTGCATGAACAGTTCCTGGTAACGGCCCCTGGTTTTCGGGTTCATGGAAAAAAGGACCAGGCCTGCGGTTTCCCGATCGATTCTGTTGATGGGGGAAAGATGCGGGTTGCCTGTTTTTTCTTTTAACCGATGAAGCAGGCACTGGTTTACGTATGGCCCCCCCGGTGTCACAGGAAGAAAATGGGGCTTACACGCCACAAGCAGTTCCCTATTGCAAAACACAATGGTTTCAGTAAAGGGAATGATCTCTTCCTTTAGCACTTCTCGAAAATAATGCAACCTTTTCAGGGGGGTGCAGGGCATGTCCAGGCAAATTGTTTTTCCCTCTTCGGTGAGAACCTTGCCTGATTGAATTCTACGTTTCCAGATATCGGCGTCAATCCCCGGGAATCGCTGTGTCAGAAAATCCACGATCAGGGGATAAGGCTTCTCCATTTTGGGCATGAGAACGGTGGATGGATAAGTAGATATTGCCATGTGCATGCCTCCTTAGGCGTGATGATCTGGTTTTTTATGGGCCACTCGTCGTAATTGTTGGGTGGGGCAACGGGGTCAGGCTTGTGATTTGGCGTTATCGAACACAGCCTGTGAAAAGGCCAAAAGCACCGATAATGCCAGTAACGCAAACCTGACCCCTCGCCAACAAACAGGCGAATATGGGGTGCTGTTCAAATATTTACAATACCAACCCGAATATTAACATTTTTTGGGGGGTAAAATAAGTTTAATCTTCACGCTTTCTTCATGGTGATTCAGCTAAACTGATTTTTTAAGGATCTATATTTAAAAAAATGAGACTGGAGATCGTATCCAAATGCTGAACAAAATCTTTATTACTCCCACAACACGCTTTGCCATGGTTTTTCAGATGGGACTGATTGCCCTTGCCGGTTTTATCTTCCTGAGACTGGCATTTTTTTGTAGAATATGGCACCTTATTAACCATGAAACCCTTGACTGGTTTTATATTTTTGGTCAGGGCCTGGTTTACGATATGGCTTTTATCAGTTATTTTTATATTCCCTTTGTGATGCTATTGCTGGTATTCCCCAACAAATGGGTGGGAGGTATCTTTTTTAGATCCGTATCCCAGGGCATGGGGTTTTTAATATTATATGCCCTTTGCTTTTCCAGCATTGCTGAATGGCTTTTCTGGGACGAATTCGGGGTGCGCTTTAATTTTATTTCCGTTGATTATCTGGTCTATCGTCGTGAGGTAACCGATAATATCCTTGAGTCTTATCCTGTTTTTTGGATATTGCCTATTCTCTTTGTCATAGCCGTGCTGATTGCTTCTGTGGTACGGCCAGCCTTTGTTAAAGCAATGACGGTGAGGGAAAAATTTTCCAGGCGGTTTGTCATCGCCGTCTCCTTGCTGTTAATCCCTGGTGCAGCCTTTCTTTTTCTGGATCAATCCCAGCGGAATCTGTCCGATAATAATTATGTGAATGAACTGGCATCCAATGGGCCTTACCAGTTGTTTGCCGCTTTTCGAAACAACACCCTTGATTACCGGCAATTTTATAAAATCGGGGATGAAAAAATGTTGTCTGCCTGCCTGAAAAAGGAAGTAGTCGGGAAAAATAGCAGGTGTCTTAATGACGATCTGTTCAACGTGTCAAGACATATTCGTGCAAAAGAACGCCCCCGAAAACTCAATGTGGTTCTTATTTCCATTGAAAGTCTGAGTGCAGACTTCCTGACCCGTTTTGGTGAACAGAAAAATCTCACGCCTTTTATGGATCAATGGTTTAAGCAGGGAAAGCTTTTTATAAACTTTTATGCCACTGGGACCAGAACTACCCGAGGACTTGAAGCCATAACCCTCTCCATTCCCCCCACCCCGGGTCGATCTATTGTTAAACGGCCGGACAATAATCATATGTTCAGCCTGGGAAAGGTCTTTAAGGATAAGGGGTATGACACTGCCTTTCTCTATGGTGGACGGGGATATTTCGATAATATGAATGCTTTTTTTTCCGGTAACGGGTATCGCATTGTGGATCAAACCCGTTTGAGAGATGAAGAAGTCAGTTTCAAGAATGCCTGGGGGGTGTGTGATGGCGATTTGTACAGGCGTACCATTGATGAGGCCAACCAGGCCCATGCCTTGCAACGGCCCTTTTTTTTCCATGTCATGACCACCAGTAATCATCGACCGTTTACCTATCCGGAAGGAAAAATAAATCTGCCTCCGGGGGGTGGTAAAACCGGCAGCGGCAGAGCAGGGGGAGTAAAATATACCGATTATGCCCTGGGACAGTTCATCAAAGAAGCCAGAGCGCAGTCCTGGTTTGACGATACCATATTTGTGGTGCTGGCGGATCATTGTTCATCCAGCGCCGGTAGGGTGGGGTTGCCCGTGGAAAAATATCATATTCCTTTGTTTATTTATGCTCCCAGGTACATCGATCCCCAGGAAATCAATACGTTGTCAAGTCAGATAGATGTGGCTCCCACGCTTCTTTCCCTGCTTCATTTTTCCTATGATTCCTTCTTTTTTGGAAATGATATCCTTGCTCCGGATTTCAAACCAAGAGCCTTTATTGCAAATTATCAGAAACTGGGACTTTTGAAGGATAAACAACTGGTTTTTCTGTCTCCCGGACAGAAGATCAGCCTGGTTGACGGTAATTTAAACGTACCAGTTCTTAAAAAAACAACCCTTTCACATCCCTTGGTTAATGAGTTGATGTCTTATTATCAGGGGGCGGATTATATCCTTGTAAACCGGTTGAATCGATGGTCGGAAGGTAAAACAGAATTCACCCTCTCTTCAGTCCTGAAAAAGTGAACCCATTGGCCCTTACGGAGGAAAACTACAGAAAGCAGAAGTAACGTTACTGTGGCGCAATGGTGGCGCTTCTGTACGGTGGTGTCCATGGTCGATTGGATTGTTTGGGTTTGGTCATAATATGGGCCATTTGGGGGAGCGGGCAGGCTTGCGTTATTGGCATTATCGGTGTTTTCGGCGTTTGCACAGGGTATGGCCGATAGCGCCAATAACACAAGGCTGACCCCATTGAGCCAACACTTATGACGAGTGGCCCATGCCATGACCAAGTCCGATTGTTTTTTTCTGTTAAGGGGTGACTTTTATTTTATAATGAGATAATGATCAAAATATGGTATTTCTTTTGCATAGATGCGTTTCCAGGATCACATGTTTTTTTTTATTCAAAAATAAAGGAGACATTGTATGAAAAAAGGAGAAAATCTTGTCATTGTAGGATGTGGTGGTGTCGGCGCACCGGCGGCCATGCTTTCCAGAAAATTGATGCCCGAAGTGAACATTACCCTGATCCGGGCGGAAGATCGATTCATCGTCCGCTGAGCGCTCCCCCACGTCGTGGCCGGTCTGGTCACAGGAGCCTCCATTGTTAATCCGGACACCATGTTTACAAACAATAATATCAAGGTGATCATTGACCGTGTGGAAAAGGTCAACCGGGAAGCGAAAACGGTTTTTTTAAGTGATGGAACCGATATCGCATACGATAAACTGATTCTTTCAACGGGTTCGTCCCCATTTCTTTTACCCATTCCCGGCAATGATCTGGAAGGTGTTTTTACCCTGAGAGCCCTTGTGGACGCGGAAAAAGCACGGGCATACATTGAAAAAAAGGCTCCTAAAAAAGTGTTGTTCATCGGGGCTGGGTTTTTAAATCTGGAAGTGGCCACCCTTTTAAAGGAATCCAATCCTGAATTTTATGAAATAACCGTTGTGGAAGTGCTGGATTATCCCCTGGGCTTGATGCTGGATTCGGAAATGGCCGGCACGGTTCAGGCCAGCCTTGAGGAAAAGGGACTTACCATGTGCATGGGCGAAAAGGTCATTGAAATAATTGGAGCAGACGGTCAGGTCAGCGCTGTCAAATTCGAGTCCGGAAAAACCGTGGTAACCGACATGGTTTTCATGAACGTCGGCTCCCGCCCCAATGTGGAGCTGGCAACAGCGGCAGGGCTTGACATGGGAAAATTCGGCATCAAGGCCAATGAATTCATGGAAACCTCGGATCCGGATATATTTGCTGGCGGTGACTGCATTGATAATTTCCATTTCATCACCAAAGAACCCACCCCCATCCAACTGCGGGGGCCCGCAGTGATCCAGGGACGTCTTATTGCCAAACGTCTGGCAGGGTTTGATCTTCCCTTTCCGGGTCTGCTTGGCAACAGTGCCGTGAAATTGTTTGAAAAACGCATTTCTGCCACGGGATTTACCGAAGAACAGGCAAAATTAAATGGATTTACCCCGGTGTGTGCCACCGTGGATTCAGTGAGCAAACACAGCATGATCCCCGGGGTGCTTCCCTGGACCCTTAAACTGGTATTTGACAAAGATTCCCAGAAACTTCTGGGGGGACAGATCATCAGTGACAGTGACGGACCGGTGAAGGAAATTGACGCCATCAATGCCCTGATCCTGGGGGAAAAGAAAATTGCGGATTTGGTGATGCTCATGTGTGCCGGAAATCCCGATTGTGCATCGGAACCCAGCAAGGAACCCATTACCATTGCTGCGGAGCAGGCCCTTCAGAAAGCAAGGAAATAATCAAGAGCGCCTCAGTTAAACTTAAGACTCTGGGTAAGAAAAGGTCAGGCTTGTGTGATTAACACAAGCCTGACCCCAGCCCAAACTGGCCCATGCAATGACCACCCCTTATTTTGTTTATTTGAAATTTTGCCTGTAGTTTTGCTCATTCCCGGCAAATACTTCAAAATTATGGTCATACAGAAATTGTGAAATGATTTTTCCAGGGCAGCCTGCTGTATCCACGCGAAACATTCCTTTTTTATCTTTGCCCGCGTTTTTTTTGGCATTGGCCAGCACCGTCTGGAGGGCTGTAACAGTGATGTCCAGATTCGCCTGGACCTTTATCATCTCCGGGCTATCATTCATTTGGGCATTTCTTTTTTCCTTGGATCTTCTGTGTAGTATTGTCTCAGGGCTTCCTGAACGGTGCCAGCAGCCAGAAAGGCACAGTGCCTGTCATCTTCTGGTACGTTGCCAAGCTTTGACAGAATCAGTTCCCCTGTGATGTCTGCAAGTTCCTCTGCCTGTCTGCCCATGCTCAACTCTGCGGCAAAGGAGCCGCAGACATTGCTGGAACCGCATCCATCGGTTATGTATGATGCCTGAGAGACGCGATCCCCATCAAATTTGAGATAAATGTCCATGGCGTCCCCACAGTCACCAACGGTGTGTGCGTGGACATCAAAGGCTGGAAGCTTTCCCCGGAATCGGGGGTTCTGCCATCTGTCAAATCCCTTGTCCCCTAGCACATCCCTTGCCTCATTAAAAATTTTTTCCTGGAGATCATCCAGAAACCGATCCAGTTTATCCGTCATTTTGCGTTTACCTGTTTTTTTCGCAATGATTGGGTTGTTTTGCCCCCCGGTTACGGGAACGGGGGCGGGGCTGTTTTATTTGAGCAGCAGACCTTCATCATTCAGGCGCTGGATAATCCGGGTTATGGATGGGGCACGGTTCATGGTGTAAAAATGAAGGGCATCCACCCCATGGGCCAGCAAATCTTTACATTGTTCAAAGGCCACGTCCACTCCCAATGCCGCCACATCCTCAGCTTTTGCAGAGGAAAGGCCATCCAGCTGTTTTTTGATCCCTTCGGGTAGGGTGGAACCACACAGTCTGCACAGCATTTTGGTCAATTTTGAGGTGTAGATGGGCATGATACCGGGGATAATGGGGAGAGTGATTCCAGCAGCCCGGCACTTGTCCACATAGGTGTAAAAGAAGTCGTTGTCGTAAAAATATTGTGCCACCACATATTGCGCGCCGTTGTCCTGTTTAAGCTTGAGGTATTCAATATCCTTTTCAAGGCTTTGGGCCTTTACATGGCCTTCGGGATATCCGGCACATCCCAGTTCAAAATCATAGTGGTCTCTGATGAATTTCAGCATATCCGAGGCATGGGAGAAACTGTCTGGGTGGGGTGTAAAATCGGCATCCCGGGGTTCATCTCCCCTGATGACAAAGATGGTCTCAATGCCCAGTGCTTTGTATCTGTCAAGGACCCTGACGATCTCATCGGGGGCCAGGCCAAACCCTGCCAGATAGGCAACGGTGGGAATGTTTTTTTCTTCCTTCATGAGTTTGACGGCCTGATAGGAGCCTTCCTTGGTGGAACCTCCGGCGCCAAAGGTCATGGACATGTAATCGGGGGACAGTTCGCAGAGGTGGTCAAGAACGGCAGAAAATTCAGTTTCGGCATTGTTGTCCCTGGGGGGGAAGAATTCAAATGAAACGCAGGGGCGGGTCTGATTTTTGTACAATGTGGCAACACGCATGATAGGTCTCCTTTATGGGTTATAACTCTTAATACGCATTGTAAAGTAGACCAGAATGAAAAAAAATCAATGATAAAATGATAAAAAAATAAAAAAGACGGTCCGGGGTCTGACGTCACCCCGAGGTGGCCGAAGGTGCGGTCAGGGGGTGATGGATCAACGGGGAGATATGGCATTCTCGGGATATTTTCCCGTCACCTGGGCATAAAATGCATGGATGATTTTCATGTCAGCGTCAATGTCCCCGCTGGGCACCAGGCTGGAGCCGATGCCCCCTGTTTTTTTTCGATAATCCAGAAAACCTAGGGCAATGGGAATATTAGCGCCATGGGCAATGTGATAAAATCCCGTTTTCCAGCGGCTTACCCGTTTCCGGGTCCCGGAAGGGGGAACCACCAGGGCCAGGGTGTCATGCCGGGCCAGGGTTGCTATGGATTGCTGTACCACGTTGTTGGGGCTGGCTCTGTCAATGGGGATTCCCCCCAGCCATTTAAACAGGCCGGTGAAGGGCTTTTTAAAAATGGCATTCTTTCCCATCCAGTAAACTTTCATTTCCATGGCAAAGGAGACAAGCAGCATAAAAGGAAAATCCCAGTTGGATGTGTGTGGGGCGGCAATGATAACAAATTTGCGATAATTGGGAAGGGTGCCTTTAACCTGCCACCCGGCAAGCTTTAAGATGAGGGTTGAAAGGCGTGGCATGATTGTGTTGAGTAGTGGGGTATCAAAAATTGTATGGGACAAGGGGGCTCCCTGGGTGTTTAAAATGATGGCATACAGGTCATATGCGACCGGGAACTGCAATTGCAGAACGTCTCAGATTGGTAAATATTGGGCTTTGCTCAGTAACAGTTTTGATAGTGCCCCATCTTCACCTGTTTGGGGCTGCGTAGTATACTGATGCAATGTGAGCAGGTCAAAACAGGTGAAGATGGGGTGTTGACCGAATATTTACCCAGGTTTTATGAAATATTTTTGTGGAAAAGTAAAGCTGTCATGGAGATGGGGACAAATCTTTTACAATTTGCCGGAATATGGAAAAACGAATATATGGCAACGCCATTTCACCTCTTCTGGTGCTTGGATATAACATCGGTTAGTAATCATAATTGGCTGCCCTGGGGGATCAAATCCTGTCAAGTTTTATATGAAAAAGAAGGTGCTGAGTACTGGGTGTTAACAGCAACTAGTTTTTCATTATTGGTTGTGGCAGGTGTTTACTGCCACGTATGTTTATATGAAAAGGTAGCCTTCCAGTCTACCTCAGCAGAGCCCCCCCGATGGGCAATAGGAACCGGCCAATTGGGCCGTCTACGGTTCCGGGCCGGGCCCATTGCCCGTCGGGGGGGGGCAGCATGGTAGCATTTTCAATATTCGTTGTGTTCGACAGGACATGTGGGTTTATATGTAAATATTCGGGTTGGTATTGTAACTGTTTGGACAGTGCCCCATATTCGATGGTGTGGTGACCTTATATGACTGTATATCCAATGACGAGGTAACGAAGCAGTTTTCCGGCAGTGACAAGGCTTAAAAAGATAAACCAGTTGATTTTAAGTACACCTGCAACCACGGTTAATGGATCTCCCACAACGGGAACCCAGGCAAACAAAAGCGAAAATACGCCATAGCGGGAAAATCGTTTTCGTGCCGATGCCATTTCCCGTTGGGAAATTTTAAATATCCGCTGCAGTACCACCTGGCTGCCCCAGAATCCCATGGCATAATTCACCATGGATCCCAGCACGTTACCCAGAGTGGCCACGGTTATGGTGACAGTGGGATCATAGTGGTTGGCAAGCAGAAGTACCAGTACGATTTCCGAACTTAAAGGCAGAATGGTGGCTGCCAGAAAGGAAGATATAAACTGCCCCGGATATCCGAATTCCAGAAAAATGTCCATCCCTATCCTTTCCATGAACCTTGCAAAACGCCGTGATGATATGCATTACCTTCTGACAGGAGCGGTCATCACTGTTGGGTTGTCTCTCTGTTGATTACAGTGTAAGTAACCGTCACCGTGTTTTTTTTGTCCGCTACTTTTAAAGAGGAGGGCTGAAGAATAACAGCCACCTCTTGTGTGCCCGAAGTCTGGATGGCATCCAGGGGGATTTTCTCCGTGTACAGGGTGGTGATGGTTTTAAGAATCTTTTGTGGACCTGTCACCGTGATGGTGTCGGGTTCCATCTTTGCCTGGGCAAGAATAAGTGTTTCTGGCAATTTGCCGGTCCAGTTCAACTGAATGGGAAGTTGTCTGGTGATGGTGCCGTCAAGCACCAGGGTCACGCTGGATGGCTCTACTTTTTTCAGATGAATTCCCGGGGGCAGAATGATGTTTTTCCCGGAGACGGTGTAAATATTTTCACCTGCAGAGGCTGCATTGAGTTTCAGCAGTACTTTCACCTGTTGGGGACCCACGGATTTAAGAAGAGGACCCGATCCCGCAAGGTGAATGGTGACAGTATTGGTGGAAGATTCTATGATTTCAAAGTCTTTTTGAACATCGGTGTACTCCAGTGGTACCTCAATGGTTTTAAAACTTTCCCGCCCCCGGGACAGGCCAAACCAGATACCGATGACAAGGGTCAGGCACACAAGGGCTGAAGTGCCGTATTCAAACAGATCCTTCCACAGTGCGGAATCCCTTTTTTTCCCTTTACCGGAGTGCCCTTCAATGATGCTTTTCAGCTGGGTGATGTTTCTGACATCTTTGATTTCATTGCCCTTGACAACCGTCACATGGCCCGACTCTTCAGAAACGATGATGACCAGGCAGTCGGAACACTCCGCAAGCCCCACCCCAGCCCGGTGACGGGTACCATATCTGTTGGGAAGATCCCTGCGACGGGAAAGGGGCAAAATGACTCCCACCCGGGAAATGCGATTTCCTTCAATGATAATGGCCCCGTCGTGTACGGGATTTTTATCCCAGAAAATACTTAAAAGCATTTCCTGGGAAAGCTTGCCGTCCCAGTCAATGCCGCCCTGGACAATTTCATTGATGTCCTTGTTGTTGGGGAACACCATCAGTGCGCCTATTTTATGGTTTCCCATGTGAAAGGCACTGTGGGCAATGATATCCATGGGGGTGATGTCCTTGCGGGAAGGAAACCCCCATAGAAATGTCTTGAGATTTCTGGCCTGGAATACAGAGGCAATTTCATCTCTGAATACGATGATTAGAATCAGTGCTGCGGTGGCGATGAGTCCCTGGATGGCCCAGCTTGTCACCACAAGACCTGCGAAAAGTGCCCCTCCTTTTAAAAGCCACAGAATCAAAACCACCGGCATGACCCGGATAAGCCGTGATCCTCTGAAGAGTACATAGAGTCTGAAAAGGATAAATCCGTTTAAGCCGATGTCCACAAAATCCTGCCACCGGAGGCTGAGTATGAAGGTCATGGCATCCGTCATGATGTTCCCTTTAATCTGATATACTGAATCGTAAGCGTTGGAGAAGGGTATCGTCTTTGTCTGTTATCTCTACATACCAGGGGCCCCTGTCGGCCATGCGAAGCTGCATGCTGCTGATGGTGGACCATTGGGGGGGATTGATCGTCAGCCGTTTCCTGGAAACCAGGCGGTCCATTTGAAACCATTTGTGGTAAATATGGGTGGTGTCACCGATCTGATCAAAGGTCGTAAAGCAAAAAACCTTACCAAGGTCAATTGAAAAGACAATGGCGGGATTCTGGGGTTTGAAATTATCAATGGATTCACACATCACAGCCTGGGTCAGTATCAGGGACGCAGGGGTAACTTCCTGAACTTCACCGGTCCGGGCAGGAGTGCCGTAAAACAGAAGACTTATGGGTATGATAAGCAATATTAATCTTAATGGATTCATGGATTTCAGTGTATAGAAGTTTGAGATTTTTTCAAGCAAAAAGTATTCCGTCCTTGTACTCGTGTGGGTACTAACGTCGTACCCCCAATCAGAATCAACTGTCATTTTTTTTGTATTGAATAATTCGTGAAAAAGTTTTATAAAAAACAGCATGCTATCTCTCAATGTTAGGTTTTGATCATAAGATGGTCCATGCGTTATAATTTGCGGGCCAAGGGGGTCATCCTTGTGTTATGGAAGGCTGAGGTTTTTATCAGGCTTCATGCGTTTGACAATTACCTGTGTCTTAAGGTCTTTTTGAATAAAAGCGTCAGTAACCCAAGCCCGCCCCCTTCCCAAAGTGGCCCAGATTGTGATCAGGCCCGCTAAGAAATGGCTTACAATGTGATCAAGTATGATATTAGCATGTCATATTTTTTTAGTTTAACCCATAAAAATAAAAAACAGGAACTCCCTGCCCATGAAAATCGAAATTAAAATTGAAGCGGACAAAGAGGCACTTGAACGAATTCAAAAACAGTTAGGTGCGGTTGCTTCAGGGGTCAACAACGTTGTGAAATTTTTTGAACAGTTTGAATTCAGTTTAAAAAACAGGTCTGAATCCAAAGTCGTTGAACAGTCACCGGAAAACCTTTCCGGGGCGGCTGATAAAACTATTTCAGAGCAGGAAACCGTAACAGAGCAGGAAACACCGAGTGATGAGCCAGGAGACACGAATTCGGCTCCAGACTCTGTCCCGGTGGCGGCATCATCCGTTAAAACCGTTGTGACCGATACCAATATTCCATCATCGGATGGAGATGATATCTCCCCTGCAAAGCCGAAAATTGTGCCGAAAAAAAAATCCGGGCCAGCCAAGACGGTTACACGTAAAACAAGAAAGACTCCCAAGGCCGGGACCGTTAAGAAATCAAAACCCCGGGTGACTGCCCAGGACATGGTTTTACGCCACATAAAAAAAAGTAAAAACGGCCTTGATTCCACACTCCTTCAGGCAAAAACAGGATTCAGTGCCAAAAAAGTCGCGGATGCAGTGTATCAACTTAAGAAAAAAGGCCTGATTGAGAAAAAAGAAAAAGGACTCTTTGTGCTATTGTGATGTTCTGGATCAGGCTTTTTTACGTTGTTCCTCAATCCAATCTATGCGGCTCATTAATCCCCGGATGATATTGACATCCCGTTCGCCAAGACCGGCCCGGCTGAAGATTCTTCTGAAGGTTCTCAACAGGTGATCGGGATTCTGGGGGTCTAGGTAATCAATGCCACAAAGGGTATTTCTCATGTGGGCGTACATCTGCTCTGTGAGGGCCATGGTGGCAGGTTTTGGCTGGTTGCTCGTTGTCGTGCGTACCGCCGACTTCATGGCTTTTGAGATCTCATAGAGAAAAAGGGTCAGGGCATGGGACAGATTCATGGAAGGGAATGAATCCTCCGTGGGAATGGTGATGAAATCATGGCATAGGGATAACTCTTCCGTGGTCAGTCCATTGTCTTCCCGCCCAAGGACAAGGGCACATCGAAACGAATTAGAAAGACCGGCTATCTTTTTCCCGGCGGTGTCGGGGGTGAAGAAATTTTTTCGATATTTTCCAAATCGTCGGGTGGTGCCAAAGGCCACATGACAATCTGCCAGGGCATCTTCCAGGCTGTCAAAAACCCTTGCCTGCTCCAGCATGGGCTGGGCGCTTAATGCCATTTTTCGGGCTTCAAGACCCTTGTATTCCCTGCAGGGGGTTACCAGTCTGAGGTCTGAAAAGCCAAAATTCATCATGGTCCTGCAGGTTGAGCCCACATTCAGGGGCCCCTGGGGTGCCACAAGCACCACGGTGAGATGATCGTATTTCATAGGGTTATCGTATCCAGGATAAGGGTTACCGGGCCGGTGTTTGCAAGGCTATTGTTTATCATTGCCTGGAATTGACCGGTGTGGTTGTAACGTTTACCAGTTGTACATTCTCGGAGGGGACCAGGAATGGGTTCTGCCGCCAGCGTTTTTTAACTGTTCCAGGGCCAGGGGCATGTGGTTGCCTACATCGCATACCCCGTGGGAATCATCCCCGGGAAGAACAGGGATATTCATATCCAGGGCTTTGTGAAGAATGGATTTTGACACATAGGGTTCCAAGGCCCCTTTTTTTAAGGCACGCAGATTGAAGTCCAGCGCCGTTCCAAGGTTTTTTATGCATGTAAGGTTCCGGAGGATGCATTGCCATATCTCCGGCTTTTTCAATCGTGTCTCATAGTCAGCATCAAAAATCCGGATCAGATCAAAATGACCCGCCACGGCGGGTTTCAAGGTGCAAAGCATGTTATACTGCAGGTCAAAGTAGCGGCGGTAAAGTGCATCCATCCCCCCCATGGCCCGGGCTGCAGCCTGGTACATCTGACTTGAATAATCAATGCACTGATCGTCCACATGGTGGACGGATCCCACCACATAATCGGGCTGGAAACGTTGAATAAGCTCCTGAATATAGGATAGGCAGCCGTTCCAGGTCTCGGTTTCAAATCCCACAAATACTGTCAGTTTCTCCCGGTATTTGGCCTGGAGTTGTCGGCAGTGATTTATATAGCGGGCAAAGCGTTCCTGTAGAAAGGCAGCAGAAACAGCTTTTTCGATTTCATCGGGATATCGCAGGAGGTCAGTGGGCGGAGGCACATGTTCGGTTATACCCACCCAGGCAAACCCAAGCTCAATGTATTTTTCAATGATATCTTCCAGGCTATCCCGGGCATGCTCGCAAAAGTCTCTGCTGTGCCCGCCATGGACAGATACCCAATTTGTCTTTTTCATGAATTGTCCCATATCACATATGCACAAGATTGAAAAGAACCCGGGGGGGGATGAAAAAAATAAAGTTCCGAGCAGGGCATGTGATTAATCCGGTGCCGGGTTATAGCCGCTGGATAATGTACAGGTACGTGGGCAGTCGACTGAGTCTTTTTAATTCATTGAACTGAAACAGCACAGATCTTGAAGGCGCATTGATGCGAAGGGGTGACAGATAAATGCTTCCCTTGTCCCGGGGTCTGTCAATTTTGTCCCGCACAAGGGAAAGAAAGGATGGATAATGGCCCTTGGGAAGGCCGTCATCCATGATGAAGTTGGCGGTGATTTCAATGCAGCTGAACCGTCGGTTGATATCCTGCATTTTGTCAAAGGCGTTTATCACCTGCTTGACAAGGATGGGTTTGCCGATGCTGTCCAGGGTTTCCTGATCAGCGGATTCAAGACCGATGTTGAGGTGGGTAAGATACCCGGAGCTGTTGAGCTGTTCAAACAGACGGGGGGGAGCATTTAAAAGGGAATCAACGCTTCCGAATAGAAACAGCCGGGGGGTTTTCATATAGGCATTTTCAAGATCAAAGGCCTTGAAAGCTTTGGTTACGGAATAAAGAATGGTATCCGGATCGGCGTTCAGGGCATCATGTTCTCCCAGGAAAATGCCGTTGTGATTGATGATGTCCCTGGCATAAAGATCTTTCAATTGTTGGATTTTTATGTCAATATCAGCCTTGGAAACCACGGAAAACGGCTGGTCAGTTTTCACCCGGCAGAATCTGCATTTGTAAATGCAGCCATGGGATATGGTCAACGGGATGATATCATAATCCACATGTCGGGCATCCGGGGGGATCACCGTGATGCGCCCATCGCTGATATTAAACAGATTCCTGGCTTTGTCTTCAAGCTTTTCAGGTGTGTTGGCCACAACCCTTTCCAGAAATTCCTGTATAACGGGCCGTGCATGGGTAACCTGTGATTTCACAGCCTGAACCCTGTCATGCCATCCCTGGGTGATACGCATCACCGAAGGTGTCTTAAGGGGTTTCCCCCCCAGAAGTGAATTGGTGGGGTAGGGTAGGTTGGGCAGGTAGTACTCACCGGTGGCTTCAAATACACCGGCATATCCACCTGTGGAATAATAGATCCAGTCATTACCCATGCTTCGTTTCAACCATTCGGTGGGTTGAATCCACGCGCTGTCCTTACCCCTGGCCCGGACAATTTCATGGTTGCAGTTGAACTGAAGCACGGCATCTCTGGTTTCAATTTCAGAATAGATGCCGTACTTGAGGGGGTAACTGATTTTGATATAGGTGTCTGCCCCGGGTTTATCAAGGGTTATTTTATAGTTCGTATCAGTGAAAATTTCCGTCATGATCGAAGATTGCCCATGCACTGCGGGTGGTGCAGGTATTATTTTTTGCTTTTTCCCATGGCTTCCATTAATAGACTGCCCATGGTGCCAAGGCTCTTTTTTTCCGGGGTGATAAAGGGTTTCCAATTGTCTTTTTCCCGGAGATCCGTGGGGGACAGACTGATCCTTCTGGCATCCTCGTCGACATTTTCCACCACCAGAGAAACGCTGTCTCCGGGTTTTAATCTGTCAAAATCGGCGGCGGTGGCGGATTTTCCCATGAGGGATGCGGGAAGAAGCCCTGTGACACCGGGTTCAAGATTGATGAACAGGCCGAAATTTTCTCTTTTTTCCACGGTGCCGTCCACGGGTTGACCGGGCTGGTATTTTGTCGTGACGCCTGCCCAGGGATCATCCAGGGCATCTTTCATGCTCAAAGAAATGCGTTTCTGATCCGGCAGGATTTCCTTTACCACCACCTGGATCATCTCCCCCTGGGACACGGCATCTTCTGCTTTGATAATGCGACGGGTGTGGCTCATTTCACTTAAATGGACCAGACCGTCAATGCCCGGCTCAATTTCCACAAAGGCACCAAAGGGTGCCAGGCGGACCACCTTGCCCGTGAATTGATCCCCGGCTTTGATGGTGTCCACCGCTCTTTCCCAGGGATCAGAAGAGATCTGTTTGAGGGAAAGTGAAATTTTGGGGCTGTCCTGATTGTCACGGGCTTCAATTTTCAGAATTTTCACGGTGACGGTTTCATCGGGGGAGAGCACTTCCTCGGCCTTGTCCACCCGGGACCAGGACAGTTCTGAGATATGGGCCATGCCTTCCACGCCGGGGGCAAGCTCTATAAAGGCCCCATAGGGCATTAGTTTTACCACCCGTCCCTGGCAGGTGTCTCCATCCTTGATTTCCTTTAAAAATGCGTCTCTTGAAGCCTTGATTTCCTGGTTGAGCAGATCCCTTCGAGAAACCACAATGTTTCGCCCTGATTCGGAAAAACGGGTGATGATGAAGGTTAGCTGCTGCCCCACATAATCTTCCGGGGTTTCAACATATTTTGTGTCTATCTGGCTGACGGGGCAGAAGGCTCTTTTACCCATGATATCCACACTGAATCCACCTTTGATGGTCTCGGTTACTTTCCCTTCCACCGGGGTTTTATTATAGGCGGCTTCTTCAAGGAGTTCACTTGTACCTGCCCCGGAAAGGGCTTTGGACAGGATGATCTCACTTTCATTCATGGAGACCACAAAAAGTTCCAGGGTGTCTCCCACGGCAACGGGCAGTTCACCGTTTTCATCCAGGAGTTCTGCTTTCTCAACAACGCCGTCACTTTTAGATCCTGTGCTGACATAGACACTGTTTTTACCGATGGCAATTATTTTTCCCTGAATTTTATCACCCTGTTGAACATCATGGCTGATGTCCGAACCAAAGGCTTCAAAAAGTTCGGCAAAGCTCTCCTCTTTGTCGCCGGATACTTCTTTTTTTTCAACATCGTCTGTCATTACATATGCTCCTGGGCAAATTTTTTTGTAAAACGAAAACTTGATCATCAAGTAAAAGTAAAAAAAATGGCATCTGCTGTGACTTATGCCATTCCGGTGTGTTGCTGAAAGTTTTTCCCCGGAAGATGGCGGGTGAAAGCAGATTTTAAAATTGTCAGTGGGTACAATCTCAATCCTTTGTTTAATACCCTCTCCAGCTGTCGGTGTAAAGTTAAAAACAATTGTTTTACTTACTTTTAAAAATCTGGAATCAATGCAATGATCTACTCTTTTGATGCCTTAACTGTGAAATAAAGATAGCTTGGCCAGCATAATCTTCTTCAAGGCACATTCCTATCACGATTAAGCACAGAGGGATCCGTCTTGTGTTATGGGCATTTTAAACAGCATCTGGAATGCTATGGTGTTTTTGAATCAGGATTGTAAGGAAAAAAATAAATGAAGATTTTATTCATGGAGCCTTTTTTCGGCGGATCTCACAGGGCCTTTGCAACTGGATGGCAGGCCCATTCCCGGCATGAAATTGAGCTGTTGACCCTGCCGGACCGTTTCTGGAAATGGCGCATGCGTGCAGGCTCCCTGCAATTTTTGGCACAGAAAAAAAATTTTGACTCCTATGACGGCATCATCACCACTGATATGATGAACCTTGCCGATTTTATGGGCCTTGCAAAAAAGCCCCTTCCTCCCTGTCTTGTGTATTTTCATGAAAATCAGATGTCTTATCCACCATTCCCAGGAAAAAAGATGGATGAATCCCTAGCCATAACCAATATCACCACGGCCCTTGCTGCCCGTCGTATTGTATTTAATTCCAGTTTTCATCAAAGCGCATTCCTGTCAGGCGTGTCCGAATTTTTAAAACAGGTGCCCGATGGTGGGATAAATGATTGTAAAGATGATCTTCTTGCAAAATCTGTGGTGTGCTATCCCGGATGTCAGGTGCCTGACCATGATATTGCCCTGAAGGATTTCAGTTTAAATCCTCCTTTGATTATCTGGAATCATCGCTGGGCGTATGACAAAAATCCAGGTCCTTTTTTCAAGGCATTGAAAATTTTAAAAAATAAAAAGATTGCATTTCAACTGGCATTGCTGGGGGAGACTGGGCCTGCTGTGCCCAAGTCCTATCATGCTGTCCGGAAATTTTTTAAAGAAGAACTGGTTGCCTTCGGGTATGCCAAGTCCAGGCAGGAATATGAGAACTGGCTGCGCAGGGGAAATATTGTGGTCAGCACTTCCGAGCAGGAAAATTTTGGTATTTCAGTGGTGGAGGCGGTGTCAAACGGGTGCTTTCCCGTGCTGCCCCATCGTTTGTCCTATCCTGAAATCATACCCGTACGTTTCCATGATGATGTGTTTTATCACAACTATGACACGCTTTGGAAGATGCTTGAAAATATGCTTCTCAATCCCCGGCGGTTTGATTCCATGGGAAAGGCACTGGCAAAGGAGATGAGGCAGTATGCATGGCCCTCTGTGATTGAAAGCCTTGACACACAGCTCGATATGCTGTGTGGAATACCTGAACAATAAACAAGAACAACCCCAAAGCCTTGAGCTGAGGGGTTGTTGACTTGAATATTCCATGAGCTTTTTTTGATGTATTGTTGAGTCCTGCGGGGTCAGTGCATTTCCATGAATTTGCGGGCAATGTTCATCAGCGCTGTGGGTGCGGTGGAAATGTCTTCATAGGGACGGACCCCTTTTCTGTCCGCCATTAAAATTTCATCCATTTCCGGCAGAAAACCAATGATTTCAAAATCAGGCAGTGATTCCCGGATCAGCTGTTCGTCCGCCGGTGACCCCACACGGTTTCCAAGAACCACCACTCGTTTGATGCCGATATCCCGGCCCAGCTTTCGTATTTTTTCCGCCGCCACCCGGCTTCGTTTTCCAGGATTGACCACCACCACCAGGGCATCCATGGAACCTGAAGTCCCCCGGCCCAGATGTTCCACACCGGCTTCCATGTCCATGATTACAATTTCATTTCTGGCCAGCACCAGATGGTTCATTAAAGCTTTTAAAATAGTGCTTTCCGGGCAGATACAACCGGAGCCGCCGCTCTGAACTGTACCCATGACCAGCAGTTTAACACCGTCCCGTTCCAGTGAAAAGCGGTCGGGGATATCATCCACCTTGGGGTTGAGGGTGAAAAATCCCCCCATGGTCCCTGGTTTTGCGCCGGTACGCTCTGCAATGAGGTCGGATAGCTCGGAAATGGGGGTGATGGGTGTTTCTTCAGGGATCCCCAGCCCGGCGGCCAGATTGGCCACAGGGTCCGCATCAATTGCAATGACACTGTTGCCTGCATCCAGGTGCGCCATGCACCGTGCAAGAAGAGAAGTGATGGTGGTTTTACCAACGCCGCCTTTACCACCGATGGCAAGTTTTAGACTCATTTTCTGTTTCCCTTGTTTCCCGGCAGGTCCCGGTTAGATTAATTCCTGTTTGATACGGCCTTTATCGTCCATAAGAAAAACTTTAAAATTGTTTTTCCGGGCCTGGTCTAGCAGGTCCTCCTGAAGGATGGCATGTACTTCATATTTATGTTTCATGATATCCTTTGGCATGATCATAAAACAGGCATGGGCCTCATCCCGGCTGACAAAGGTGGGAACAAAGGGTTCAGCGTTTTGGTCGGTGGTGTACCCCATGAGTTCTTCTCCGGGAGTTCCAGGGTTTTGCACCACCACATGAACCCATTTATTTTTAATCGTTTTATCTGGTTTCATAAAATTCCCAAAAAGTAAAAACGGGCTTGGTTTTAACTTCGGCCACCCTGACAGCAGCGGAAGGCTCTCCACCCCACAAAGTGGACGAAGTTAGAACCAAGCCCGTAAATACCTCACCCCTTTTGGGGGGAGAGGCCTTGTCTTACATGGTCAGAAATGGGATTACAGCTCAAGCCATGAATCTGAATAAAGGGTGTTGCCCAGAATTACATTTACGGTTTTGGCGTAATCGGCCAGTTCTTTGCTCAGGCTTGCCATATCCGGCTGAGTTCCATCCATGATGCCATACACAAGGTCGATTATTTCAGGATGTTTCCCCTTGGCAATGGCTGTCAATTTTTCATCCAGGGGATCGGAAATAACCGATGCCATGCCGTATTTCTGCAGCATTACCATATACGTCTGGTTCAGGATGGGTCTCAGGTGATTTGGCGGACCATTGGAAATGTTGGACAGACCGCAGGTGCTCTGGGCACCGGGAGCGATGTCCTGAAGCATTCCCTGGAACTCCATGAGGCTGATGGCCTGGGGCTGCTGGATGTTCACCGGGGTAACAATACCGTCCACCCAGATTTTTTCGTTGGGAATGCCAGCTTCATTGGCAAAGTAGAGCAGTTCCACGGCAAGGGCAGCACGTTCGTTTTCATCCCTGGGAAGTCCTTCAGGTCCCCACATCAATGCCACAAAATCAGCATCATACTTGGCTGTCATGGGCACCATTTTTTCATATCTTTCAGGACGTGCCATGATGGAGTTGACAATGTGTGGCTTGTCGGCGGGTTTGGCCACTTTAAGACCGGCTTCAATGGCGTCGATGTTTGATGAATCAAGCAAAAGGGGCATGCCGGGAACGGCTTCCTGGACAACGTTGACCACCCATGGCATCAGCTCTGTACCAAATTTTTTTGCAGGCCCAAGGTTAATGTCAATGTAATCCATGCCCTTTTCTTTCTGCATGATGACTTCTTTCTGAATGGGCTCGGGATTCCGTTTGGCAGGATCCGCCTGTTTGAATTCCTTCCCGATGACAGTGGAAATTACATTCAAGCTTTCTCCGAAAAGTATCATAATCTTTTCCTTTCAGGTCTAAAGTTTTTTATGGGTTAAAAATAGCGGGTGATAATGAATGTTCAGAATATATCGAAAGGGAGAAAAAAGATAGCAGGATTTTCCCCCCCTCTATTTTATTTGGGCATTATCTGTTTTTAAGAAATGCCGGCAGGTGAGCAGCTTCCCTTGGTCCAACGGTGATGGTCCAACCGGGAAGTTCTTCTTCCACATCACCGGCAATGGCTGCTGCATATCCGGGGATAATCAGCTCGGTGTGTTTCACCTTATCCATGATACCACATTTTTTAACGAACATTCCCACATCATCACCGCCAAACTTACCAGCAGCCCAGGCCGTGAGAACAGAGAGACCTTCAGAATCCTTGATGAGCAGCCAGCAGGGAACCTTGCTGCCTTCAATTTCACCGGATACGATGAAGTAGGTAAGGGCAAAGTTGGTGGTGACCACAACCGGGGAGTTCTCATCCGGGTTGCCGATTTCAAAGATGCCTTCGGTTACTGTCATGGGACGTTGGGGATCTGTAAAGATATTGAGTCTTTCCAGAAGCAGTGGAAACAGGGATTCTGTTGTGAAGTCGGACATCACAACGATGCCGCCGTATTTTGCCACAAACATGGCGGCAATAACGGTTTCCATGTCAAGGTTGGAGGCCATTTCACAGGGAAAGGTTATGGTGGGAAAGCCCAGGGCTTTGTTGCCGGCCTTGAGGGCGGCACGACGGATACCCACCTGATCTTCCAGGGCCTGCTTGATCTCTCTTGAGCCTGAGTCAATGACCAGATCTTTGAGTCCCATGCCGGTGAGTTTTTCAGTCAGGGGCATCAGGGCTTCAACAGAATCTGCCTTTACCGCCAGGGGCAGGTCATTTTCTTTGGCCAGGGCACCCATGGCATCGACATTGGCTTCTGTTGCCGCATAGAGCAGAGGACGTTTGAAACCGGCAGCTGCAACACCTGCCTTCATGACATCCATATCTTCGGTCATGAGCACCAGATTAAACTCTGAGGTTTCTGCAATGCATTTTGCCGTTGCAGCAAAGGCATCAGCGCCGGCACCGGCATCTTTTACCACTATAAGTTCGGGTCTCAGATTCAATCCCACCCGTTCATACTGAAAGGCATTGTAGGCTTTAAGCTTTGTTTCAAGATCTGCTGCAGCCACATCAGATGCCACGGTGGCAGCAAGGATGGTGGGATTGAAGAAGGTTTTTTCATGTCTGTAAAGAACGGTTTCTCCACCGGTTGAGGTCTGTCGAACGCCCTTGCCCAGTTTTACGGGGCGGATGGGAGGTGCAGAGGCTTCCGCCAGTTTTTCCCTTGCTTCGTCGGACACATAGGGGCAGCTGTCCAGTTCAGCCTTGCCCGATGCGAGGTTCATGGCAAATGCAAGGCAGGTGGGCACGCCACACTCCTTACAGTTTGTCTTGGGAAGGAGTTTGAAAATCTGAATACCGGTTAATGCCATTGTTCTCTCCTTTTTTCATAAAATATGGGTGTCCATGGAGCTGTACCCGTTTAACGGCACAACTCCATGGTTGTCAGTTGATTAACCAATCAGGGGTTCCATGCTCATTGCAGGATGTCCTTTCTCTTCGAGGAAGGGGAGAATCTCCTCTTCGGTGATGCCGACAGTCTCATCGGCAATCTTGTCATAGAGATCGGGTACGCCCATGGCCTCGCCTCTGGCAACGATGCGATCCTTGAGCTCTTCCTTGAGCATCTTGGGCATCCATACCATTCTTAAAAGCCCACCATCACCAAGGATGAATTTACCCTGGGTGATGTTGTGTTTGGAATGGCCCACAAAACCCGGGGAAGAAGCGCCACCGCCCATGACACCGGCCAGGGTGGTAAACTTCATGCCGCAGGGGGTATCGCCTGCATAATCACGACCAACGGTCATGACGCCGTTACAGGAGGGCAGCATGGCGGCGATGCACTCGCAGCAGCCACAGGTGGTCATGGGATCGTGTACCATGGAGTAGAAGTTGTAATGGGTAACCGCACCACGGGAAGCCTTGTTGACAAAGTCATTTACACCCTTCCACTGACCCAGCTTGGGATCAATGCACTCACCCTTTTCAATGGGCTGGTTGGGACCGGTGGGGTTGATTTCAAAGGCGGCCCGGCAGTCCATCCAGTTATATGCGCCACACAGCCCGGTTCTTTCTGGGCTTACGGAACAGACATGGTTGGGTGCAAAGGACTGGCACAGCGTACAGGAGTAGAAAGTTTCCACATCCTCGTCGGTCATGGAGTCAACGCGGGAGTCACGGGCCAGATAGTTTTCCCGTGCCGTGGCCGTCATTTTATCCACATCTTCTGTGTTGGTGTACAGGGTCACCTGGACCTTATCCACGATTTTCTGGAAATCCTGGTGGAACTTGGCATAGAGCACGGTACCGATGTGTTTCAGGCTGAAGCCCTTTTCCATGGCGGCCTTGGAAACCCGGACCCAGGAGATATCGCGCTGTCCAATGTGCATGATGCCCTGGATGTAGTTGACCAGATGATGGATCTGACGCTCCATGATGGGCTCAAAATCTTCCTGGAACTCACGACCGGCAATCTGTACAAAGATGCCAAGGGGGAAGGTTTCGCCTTCTTTAAGATCCGTGACATCGGGACCTTCCAGAATAACCTTGCCGTCTTCAATCTCGTTCATCTCTGCTTTTTTCACAAGCTCGGTGCACTGGGTCTTACCGCCGCCGCACTGTACATGGAGATCGGCGCCGCGGACGCGCTCACCCTCAAAGGCGGGACCAAAGGCCATGGGAATGTCGATTTCCGTGACGTTAACCTTGAGACCACGGGTTTCAATGGACTTTTGGCACATCTCGTCGTGGGGAACATTGGTGACCACATGCTCGTAGGTACAGATACCCGTGGGCAGGATCTGCGGGATGTCGGTGTCGGCCAGGGTCGGGAAACCCCAGTTGACGCAACCGGCAGCTGCAACGCCCCATTCGGTTCCGATATCACCAAGGGCGTTTACAAAGGCAAAGATTCTCTCTTTGTTGTACATGAGGATCTTTTTGTGATCGCCGGGCTGAACACCACCAAATGCCATGGCTGCCCTGTTGGCAAAACCAAGGGCAAATACAGCTGAGGAAATGTCAGGACCAAAGGGAACAATACGGGTGTTCCATCCCACCTGAACGCCTGCTTCAATCAGCTGCTCAATGACGGTCTGGCCATTGTGGTTGGCGGCGCAGAAGATGTAAAGACTCTTTTTCTGGTAGTCTTCCACGATCATCTTGGCAATTTCCGGGTTGGGAGCAGCACCAACGATGGCGGCAAAGCCAGGTGCAGAGCCATCCACAAATTCAACACCCCTTTTTCTCAGGATGGTGTCATCGGCGGGACCGGTCCAGATTTTTCCAGCGTCCAGATCGGGATCTTCATGGGGATAGTAGAAATCGGGATCTGAAACGGTTCTTAAGGCTTCCTTGATCTCATAGGCGATGATACCGGCCATACCGGCATCAAGGAGGGGCCCAAGATAGGGAAGGTGATTTTTACTTTTTACATGGGGGGGCAGAAGTCCCCTGGCAAAGGCCAGCGGTTTCTTGATATCTTCCAGGGTCTGAACTTTAAGTCCGGTCAAGGAATAAATGACCGGAAGAAAATAACCTGTGTTGGGAAATTCAACTTTGGTATCTGCATTGTAGGTCTGAAGCGCTTTGTTGTAAAGACCTTCAACCTCTGAAACGACTTTATATCCACCTTGAATAGCTGCAAATGCTATTAATTTTGACATGTCTTCCTCCTTCGTTGAGGATTTATCTTTTTAATAACCGTATGATCTGTGACCCTGTATGGATTATGCCTCAAGTTTCTGGCGATCTGCCATGTCCATGAGAACCCTTTCCCTTGCCTTGTCAATGCCCAGCTCTTTACGTTTTTTATCAATGTGGGCAATCATCTTTTGGGCATGTTTGATGGGATCAACTTCAAGATCCCATTTGCCGCCATAAATTTTTTCCATTTCATCGGAAATATATTTATGGAATACGGGGGCACCGGAGGTGGGCAGGGTGACGCCGAATACGGTGTAAACACCGGAGGCGACAAAGTAATGACCGATGGAGATGGCCTTTTCACTCATCCATTCCGGGGCACTTCCTGCTGCAGGAAGGTCACAGATATCGTTACCGAGACCGCCAGCTTTTACCACCTCTGTGGCGGCAAGGAGGATACGGCTGTTGTCAACGCAGGAACCCAGGTGCAGGACCGGTGGGATACCAACGGTTTCACAGACTTCAGCAAGGCCGGGGCCGCAGTGTACGGCGGCGGCTTCAGGTGTCAAAAGTCCTTCCATGGCGCAGGCAATGGCGTTGCAGCCGGTGGTGAGAACAATGACATCGTTTTTGATCAGCTCTTTGACAACTTTGATATGGCCGTCATTGTGTTTGGTTCTGGCGTTGTTACAGCCAACCACACCGGCAATACCGCGGATACGACCGTTGATGATATTATCGTTGAGGGTGTAATAAGTGCCGCGGAAGGTTCCGCCCAGGTGATACTTGATGGATTCCACACCAAAACCTGCCACCTGGCTGGCTTTGTGTTTGGGAATCATGACCTCTGCGCCACGGTTTGCAAAGTTGTCAATGGCCAGTTTAACGATTTTTTTGGCATCTTCCAGGGCATAGTGCTCGTCAAATTCAATGTGGATGACGTTGTCCTGTTCCATTTTGGCAATGGGATGGGTGGTGATCAGTTTTGTATGGAAACATTTTGCCACGTTGGCAAGATTCTGCATGATGCACTGGATATCAACAACCATGGCATCGCAGGCACCGGTGATGATGGCAAGTTCCTGCTGCAGGAAGGTGGCTGCCGTGGGAATTCCGTGGCGTTGGAGGATCTCGTTGGCCGTACAGCAAATGCCGCCCAGCTGAATACCCTTGGCTCCCTTGCTCTTGGCATAGTCAATCATCTCCTGGGACTGGGCAACCGCCACCAGAATTTCCGACAATACAGGCTCATGACCGTGGACGATGAGGTTGACATGGTCGGCTTTCATGATGCCAAGGTTGGCTTCTGACTGAACCGGATAGGGGGTTCCGAAAAGAACATCCTGGAGATCTGTTGCCAGCATGGAGCCGCCCCAGCCGTCGGCCAGTGCTGCTCTTGTACCCTGTTTCATGAGGTTTTTGTAGTCCTGGTCCACGCCCATGTGGGTGCGGTGCATGATCTCTACAATTTCCCGGTCGATATTTCTGGGAAGAACACCTTGTTTTTTCCATTTTTCATATAGAGCAGCCGGTGCCCGTTTCATGTAAAGGATTTCACCTTCGGGTTTACCCCATTCGGCGATGGCAATTTCAGCCACTTCAAGGGCAATCTCGTCTATGTCGCGGTCTTTGGTCTCTCCGTCAACTTCAACGGTGATATCAACCCCCAGGGCCGGTGCAATCTGGAGCAGTTTGTCTGTATCTTTAATCTTATAGGCTTCGCTCTCCTTACGGGCTGCAGACAGGAATACCTCTGCCACACAACGACCGTGGTCGGAGTGGGCGGAAGCGCCGCCGGCGATCATACGAATGAAGTTTCTTGCAGCAATGGTATTTGCAGTGGCACCACAGAGACCTTTACGGGTATCTTCGCCTTCAATGCCGTCTTTGGGAAGGGGCAGTCTGCACGGTCCCATGGAACAGTTTTTGCAACAGATGCCCTGGATGCCGATGGCGCAGGGTTTCATGGTGACGGCGCGATCAAATACGGTATCAATGCCAAGTTCATGGGCGCGAACAATCATCTCTTGTGATGCCACATCAATGGTGGCCTCAAGTGGATTGGCTAATTTGGGTGCTTTTTCTTTTTTGACTTTTTTTACGTCTGCCATTAGAGGTTCCTCCTCCTGTTATGTAAATGGTTGCCATGGAGTACGGCAATCATCATTGAGTTAGGCAATTATGCGACATGTCTTCTGTGGATTCTGTCAAGACCCTTGAGAATCTTGTCCAGCTCAGACAGTTGTTTTTTTGCGGCAGTCTGGGTGGCAGCCTTTTTAGGCGTTTTAGTTGCCTCAGCCATGTGTTGTTCTCTTGCTGCAGCGCGTTTTTCCCTGATGGCCTGTTCTTCGGCTTCACGTTTAGCAACCGCTTCGGCAGCAGCTTTTTTCTCTGCCTCAATCTTGGCCTTGGCATCTGCTTCAGCTTTAGCCTTGGCATCAGCTTCTGCCTTTGCTTTGGCTGCTGCATCGGCTTTTGCCTTGGCTTCCGCATCCGCCTTTGCCTTTGCCTCTGCCTCGGCTTTCGCTTTTGCCTCAGCCTCAGCCTGAACCTTTGGATCTACAGCAGGAGCTGCTTCTGCCTTGGGAGCTGCTTCTGCCTTGGGAGCTGCTTCTGCCTTGGGAGCTGCTTCTGCCTTGGGAGCTGCTTCTGCCTTGGGAGCTGCTTCTGCCTTGGGAGCTTCGGCTTTCTTTGCGGCTGGAGCAGCCTTTGCCTCTTCAGCAATGGTCAGATCCGGTGCAGGAGCAAGGGCTGTGAAGTCTATTTCCACATCATCGAGCTGCTTGGTGATGGGGGCTACATCGGCGGCGGTTCCACCGTCACAGATGAGATCCACAAAGGCTTTGGCAAGCTTGATGGCTTCAGGATGTCGCATGATCATGATGCTGGAACCGGCCATGAAATAAGAAACCGCACCCACAGCTTCCATAAGAATGCCTCGACGCTCGGGATCGCCAAGTTCCGGTGCTTCCTGGGCAGTGAGTTTGGCCTCTTTGCATTTCCATACTTCATTGGCCAGGTTGTTGATCATGGGATTCTGGAGTTTATCATCACCCTGGGCCATGGCGGCCATGTTCAGGCGCTCCATGACGGAGTAGGTGTACTCAAGACCATAACCAAGCCCACCGGTGGTGGGATCCACGATTACTTTGTCAAGGGGCATGCCAAGGTTTTCCAGAAGGATATTAACCTGTTTGGCAAGGTTTACATCAATGGGAGAGGATGAGATAACGCAGTGGCCGTAACCCATGGCTGCCGCACCAATCCCTTTATGATTTTTTTCTTCCACAGGGCCCAGAATCAGCTGGTCGCCCTGGCACACGTCGGCAACCTCTTTGAGAACTTCTTCGTCCTTGGCCGGCGAAGCACAACCCCAGACAATAATCGGTACATCAACGGCATCCACCACTTTTTTGACTGTGGCGGCAGCTTCCTGGGGGGTTGCATCCATGTCGTTGGGATCGATGCTTTTCAATTGGAGTACGATGATCTGTGCGCCGAAGTCATTGACGCATTTCTGTGCCCATGCAGCCGGATCACCAAGCACATCTTTAAATGGAGCAGTTGCTGCTGCAGGCCATTCCTGGGGCTCGATGTCCCAGATTTCCATGGCAATTGCCGGTTTGGCGGGCATGTTGCCCTCAAACTGGTAAAAAGGATAACATGTTTGTCCGCCGATGCTTAAGGCCTTGTCACCTTTTCCAATGGTGATTGCTTTAATTCCGCCGGCATAGGATTCTTTCGTAAGTTCAAATCCCACTCTTACCTCCTTATGGGTTGATAGTTATTGGTTGCGGGTTGGTTATAGATACTATGATCGTTGTATTTAAAAAGATCATAAGTTGAGAATGGAAGAAAAAAGAAAGGAATGTATATATGAAGAAGGGATGAAGAAAGTGTGGATATGTCGTCGATAAGTATATTCAAAATACTTATCAGATCGCATTGATTACGGAGTCTCATAATTGATCTATGGCCCACCATCCACCTTTATTACATGTTAAATTACATGTCTAATTGAATTACGCCACAAACTCTACCGTACATTGATTTACATCTAGAGGGTTTTTTTGTCAATAGAGGAGATACCAAAAACTTGCCGAATTCTAAAAAAAAGAAATGCCAGCTCGTGTTGAAAATGTTTGATATAATTAATAAATGAATTTTGTTTATTCGTTGTGGGGCTCATGTTTTCAGTTTTGGAAGCATTCGTCTAGCCAAAACAGGTAATTTTTTTTTAGCTAATGTGCAAATAGTACTTGACGGAAAATGAACATTATAAGATTATTCCCGGTGAAATATGATGTAACTAATGACTCTGACCTGCTCCCTGTATGTGCTGCATAATCTATTAAAATCAAGTATTTGCTTGTTTTTTTATGGGATTCTGTGACGGGCGTGGGCATTTATACTATCGGCCTGTTCTTGGTTAGTCGGGGGGTGTATAACCCACCTCCTCATTACAGCGGGCCTGGAAAATCTATTGATGAGGCATTTTGCCTCGTTAATTTTTAGAGGTGATTTAGAACAAAACGGCTCGTCCCCTGAGCCCCAATATTAAAAAAAGGAGTTTTACCATGGCATTGGATCCAACCAAACATGCGGACTGGGAAATTGCACAGGACGCAGAAAAAAACATGCTCACTATTTATGAAATTGGCGAAAAACTTGGACTGACCAAAGAAGAGTTGCTTCCCCAGGGCCACTACATTGCCAAGATTGACTTCCGGGCAGTACTTGAGCGCCTGAAAGACAAACCCAATGGAAAGTACATTGATGTTACCGCCATTACCCCCACCCCCCTTGGTGAGGGGAAATCAACCTGTTCCATGGGGCTTGTCCAGGGACTTGGCAAAATCGGTAAAAAAGTGTCTGCTGCTATTCGTCAGCCCTCCGGCGGACCCACCATGAACATCAAAGGCTCTGCCGCAGGCGGCGGGCTTGCTCAGTGTATCCCTCTCACACCTTTTTCCCTTGGTTTCACCGGTGATATCAACGCTATCATGAATGCCCATAACCTTGCCATGGTTGCCCTGACATCCCGTCTGCAACATGAGAGAAATTACACCGACGAGCAGCTTGAAAGACTGTCCGGCATGAAACGCCTTGACATTGATCCCACCCGGGTGGAAATGGGCTGGATCATGGATTTCTGCTGCCAGGCCTTGAGAAATATCATCATCGGCATTGACGGTGTAAATGGTAAATCCGACGGTTTCATGATGAAATCCAAGTTCGGTATTGCCGTGTCTTCTGAAGTAATGGCTATCCTGGCTGTTGCTAAAGATCTCAAAGACATGCGCGAAAGAATGGGCAAGATCGTTGTTGCTTACACCAAAAAGGGTAAGGCGGTTACCACAGAAGATCTTCAGGTGGCAGGTGCCATGACAGCCTGGATGGTGGACGCCCTGAATCCCTCCCTGATGCAGACCCTCGAAGGTCAGCCAGTTATTGTCCATGCCGGCCCCTTTGCCAATATCGCCATTGGACAGAGCTCCATCATTGCTGACCGCGTGGGCCTGAAGCTTGCCGATTACCACGTCACAGAGTCCGGATTTGGTGCGGACATCGGATTTGAAAAATTCTGGAACCTTAAATGCCGTTTTTCAGGACTTGTACCCGATTGTGCCGTTGTTGTTGCAACCATCCGTGCCCTTAAATGCCATGGTGGCGCACCGGTTCCGGTTCCCGGAAAACCAATGCCTGTGGAATATGCCTCTGAGAATGTTGAGTGGGTTGCCAAGGGATGTGAAAACCTTATTCATCACATCAGAAACGTCAGAAAAGCCGGTATCAGCCCGGTTGTCTGCATCAACGCCTTCTATACCGACACCGATGCTGAGATTGCAAAGGTCCGTGAACTCAGTGAAGCTGAGGGTGCAAGAGTGGCTCTGGCTCGTCATTGGGAACATGGTGGAGACGGTGCCATTGAGTTCGCAGAAGTGGTTGTGGCTGCCTGTGAAGAAAAAACCGAGTTCAAGTTCCTGTATGAGCTGGACATGCCCATTAAAGAAAGAATCGAACTCATTGCCAAGGAAGTTTATGGCGCAGATGGCGTTGATTATTCCAACGATGCCAATGCTGCCATTGCCAGAATTCAGGCAGATCCTGAGCTTGCCAAACTTGGTATGTGCATGGTGAAAACCCACCTGTCACTGTCTGATAATCCTGCACTCAAGGGTGTGCCCAAGAACTGGAGACTGAACATCAGAGAGGTCCTCACCTACGGTGGTGCCGGATTCATCGTGCCTGTGGCAGGTACCATCAGTCTCATGCCGGGTACCGGTTCTAACCCCGCATTCAAACGGGTTGACGTGGATGTGGAAACCGGTAAGGTTCAGGGCGTATTCTAAGACGTAATAAAATATGCCGCTTCATGTGAAGTGATATTCTTTACCATCCGTCATGCGTTAAGGCCCGTGGGACTTTTGGCATGGCGGATCGTCATATTACTGCAGGAGATAACTTGCAGTGCATGGTGTGTCGAATTTTAACGCTTCGTTTATGTCCTGGCTTTTAAGGACAGCTGGTTTGCCAAAAATGAGTAACTAACCAGCCATGGAGCCCAGCGATTTTACGCCTGTTTTCAGAAAAATCAGGAGATATATAGAAAAATGACAGCAGAAATTATCAGCGGTACCAGTATTCGCAAGGATATCCTTGCAGAGGTGAAGGCAGATGTTGAAGAGATGAAAGCCAAATATGGAAAGGTGCCTGGCCTGGTAACCATCCTTGTGGGCTCAAGTCCTGCATCCATAAGCTATGTAACCCTTAAGGTTAAAACCGCGCTCAGCGTGGGATTTAAAGAAATTCAGGATGATCAGCCCGACGATATTTCAGAAGCAGATCTTCTAGCCCTCATTGATAAATATAACAAGGATCCTGAAATTCATGGGATTCTGGTTCAGCTTCCCCTGCCCAAACACATTGATGACAAGAAAGTCCTTAACGCCATTGATCCCGACAAGGATGTGGATGCCTTCCATCCCGTCAATGTTGGTCGTTTGATGATCGGTGGGGATGAGGTAAAATTTTTGCCCTGTACACCGGCGGGTATCCAGGAGATGATCGTACGCTCCGGCACGGAAACCTCCGGTGCTGAGGTGGTGGTTGTGGGGCGATCCAACATCGTTGGAAAACCCATTGCCATGATGATGGCTCAGAAAGGTGTGGGTGCCAATTCCACGGTAACCATCGTTCATACCCGTACAAAAGACCTTGCGGCCCATTGCAAACGTGCAGATATCCTCATTGTTGCCGCTGGCGTTCCCGATCTTGTGAAGCCTGAATGGATTAAACCTGGTTCCACGGTCATCGATGTTGGTGTTAACCGTGTGGGCATGAATGAAGCCACCGGTAAGGCCATTCTCAAGGGTGATGTGGACTTTGAAAAGGCAAAGGAAATTGCCGGAAAAATCACACCTGTACCCGGTGGGGTTGGACCCATGACCATTGCCATGCTCATGAAAAACACCCTGAGATCTGCCCAGCTCAGCATCAAGGGATAAATCAGTTTTTTGCTTTATAGAGCCGTTTGTTCGCTTGCAAAGGTGGGTAGAACGGTGGTATTGTGCTTTAGAAAAAAATAAAGGCCGAAAGAAGGTTCCTTCTTTCGGCCTTTTTGTGTAATGTTTCGCCCCCCCCAACGGTTAGCCGCTCAGGCCCCAACTTTCAGACGATTTCGTCTGCGGCAAAGGTTTTGATATCACCCTCAAGGGTCATTATTGTCCAGTCCCCCGCAGCATCCATAGCTTTGACAAGGCAGTTGACAACTTCCCCGGCTTTTAGGGAAATTTCACAGGCGGTGGTGCCGTCAAAACTGGATATCTCTTTAAATTGCTTTTCCGCTGCCAGAGCTCTGAATTCCAGGGATGCTTTTTCAAAGGTGAGAATTCGTTCATATTCCTTGGGGGCAACTGCTTGCAATTCACGCCTCAGCTTGTTAATCTCTTCTTTTTTTTTTGCAATGACATTCATTGTTTTTTCTATTTCCGCTTTATCCGCCGAGGGGATGGAAAATAATATCTGTTTTTGAATGTCCATGTCAATTTCAATATAATTGATCTTTTTTAAAATGTCCTGTGCATTTTTGAGCATATGTTTTTAACCCTGTTTTCAAAATGTTGGCATCTATGTTGACTGTTCTGTATGCAGTCAATACTCGGCATATGTGATGAATAAACCCTGTGAATCATATCTATTTTGGAAAAATGTGCAACAGAAAATTGATATTGTCACCTGGATACGGCTACTTATATGGGTATTGATTGCCTTAAACAAAAGATCTGAGTCCTTTTCTGGGCCTCGTGTTTGTGGGGGGCTTGCTTGCCAGGTTGCTGTTTTTTTAATACAGAAACTCCATGCATTTGTTGAAAAATAGGCTCCAATAAGCATAGTGGGATTTATGCCAAACTGTACCAGGGCCTTTGTGATTAAACATAGAAAAACTTTGCTTTTGGATGGATTAATCCTTATATATTATTGCGACATGTGCCGTTGATTTCGAGTCTGGTATCAATGTTTCTTTTTTGGGATGTAAGGGGGGACGTTTGTGGGCTGATCTTTCTGGTTTATGTCGTTGTTTTATGGTGAGGGTAAAAACGGCGGGATCGATCTTTATTGTGCTTCCATCCAAATGATAATTCACCAATTATCATGGTGCTGGAACTGAAGCCAGGCCCGTAAAGTCTTTTTTAATGATAAAATTCTTGGGAGTGAATATGAGTAAGGTTATTGCATTGGCCGGAAAGGGTGGCGTTGGAAAAACCACTGTGGCATCACTTGTGATTAGGTATCTGTCAAATAAGAAATATTCTCCGGTACTTGCCGTGGATGCGGATCCCAATTCCAACCTGGGGGAAACCCTGGGGCTTGAGGTGGAAAAAACCGTTGGGGATATAAGGGAAAATTTCATGAAAGATCCCCAGGGGGTACCTTCGGGCATGGACAAGATCGTTTATCTTGAAATGCTCATGAACCAGGTGCTCATTGAAAACAAAGATTTTGACCTGTTGGTGATGGGACGTCAGGAAGGCCAGGGATGTTATTGCATGGTGAATAATATTCTCAATCGTTTTTCCGAAGAGCTGGAAAAAAATTATAAATATCTGCTGGTGGACAATGAAGCGGGTATGGAGCACTTGAGCAGGCGCACCAGCGGCAAGGTGGATATGCTGCTTCTGGTTACTGATTATGCCCTACGCGGACTCCGGGCCGTGGGTCGGATTAATTCCATGCTGGGGGATTTGAAGCTTTCCGTTGGGCATGTGGGGCTGGTTGTGAATCGGGCTCCCGACACACTGGGAAAGGCGTTCCTTGATGAGGTGGACAAGATCGGGATTCCCATTATCTGTACCCTACCCAACGATGAAGCCCTACTCGAATATGACATGGATCGAAAATCCTTGCTGGATTTACCCGATGATGCCCCCGCTGTAGAGGCCGTTAAAGAGATGATGGAGAAGGTTCTGGGCACCGTTAATAATTGATAAGGAGGCCTTTAATGGACAAACTTGATGCAATATTTTCTCCTGAATCCATTGCGGTTATAGGTGCTTCCAGCCAGAAGGGCAAGGTGGGCCATGATATCTTTGCTAATATTCTTTATGGTGGTTTTCAGGGTACCCTTTACCCTGTAAACCCAAAAGCCCGATCCATTCTCAGTGTAAAATGTTATGAAACCATTGCCCATATCCCTGATCCCATTGATCTGGCCATGATTATTTTGCCCCCCCGGCCCGCCGTAAAAGCGGTGGAGGCCTGCATTGCCAAGGGGGTAAAGGGAGTGGTCATCGTGTCTGCCGGTTTCAAAGAAGTGGGTGGCGAAGGTCTTGAGATGGAAAAAAAAATCCAGCTCTTGTGCAAAAAAGCTGATATTCGACTGGTGGGACCCAATTGCCTGGGGGTTATAAACCCCTCTCCTGAGGTTTCTCTTAATGCCAGCTTTTCAAATCGCATGCCCCAGCCTGGTAATATTTCTTTTATTTCCCAGAGCGGGGCGCTTTGTACGGCGGTGCTGGACTTTGCCGCAGACCAGGGGTTTGGCTTTTCAAAATTCATTTCCATTGGTAATAAGGCCGATGTGGATGAACTGGATCTGCTGCGTTATTACCATGCCGACCCTGAAACCGATGTGGTGATGATTTACATGGAGGAATTGTCCTGCGACGCAGAGCTGTTTATCCAGGAAGTCCGGGCCATGACCTCTGGTCCAGATCCCACCCCGGTAATTGCCATTAAATCGGGGACGTCCGATGCCGGTGCCGCCGCAGCTGCTTCCCACACCGGCTCTTTGGCCGGTTCCGATGCGGTGTATGATGCCATTTTTTCCCAGTCCGGAATTATGCGCTGCAGTACGGTGAACGAACTGTTTGATTATGCCAAGGCCCTGGCCGGGAAAAAAGTCCCAAGAGGAGACCGGGTCGCCATTGTCACCAATGCCGGTGGTCCCGGGATCATTGCCACGGACATGAGTGAAAATTCCGGCTTGAAGCTGGCTGTTTTTTCGGAAGATACCATCCGTGAACTGCATAAATACCTGCCGCCCACCGCCAATTTTCATAACCCGGTGGATGTTATTGGAGATGCGGCCCGGGATCGCTATGAAAATACCCTGGCAACGGTGATCAGTGATCCCGGGGTGGACAGCGTTCTGATCATTTTGACCCCCCAGTCCATGACCGATGCCATGGGAACGGCCGAAGCCATCGTGCACATTGCCAGATCCGAGGTAAAACCCATTGTTTGTGCCTTCATGGGGGTGGTGGACGTGTCCGACGGGGTTCATCTGCTCCAGCGCAATCATGTGCCGGTGTATCAATTTCCAGAAAGTGCGGCCCGGGCCCTTGGAGCTCTTTGTGCCCATAATAGATGGCTTTCCCGGCGACGTCTGCCCCAGTATGAGCTGATCCATGACACACAAAGGGCCCAGACCATCATTGATGGCTATATGGAACAGGGTAAAGACACCCTGGGAGAGCTGGACGGCAATGAAATTTTGAAATGTTATGGATTCAATACTTTAAAAATGGAGCTGGCCAGGACATCCGATGAGGCCGCAGACATTGCCGAAAAAATCGGTTTTCCCGTGGTGATGAAAATCGTATCCCCCCAGATTCTCCACAAGTCCGATGCCGGTGGCGTCAAGGTGGGGCTGGCCGATAAGCCGTCGGTGAAGAAAGCCTTTGACACCCTCATGGAAAATGCCCGCAGGTATAAACCCGGGGCGGTTTTAGAAGGGGTACTGGTCCAGCAGATGGCCGATTTGGGGAAGGAGGTGATTCTGGGTGTTACCCGTCATGCCTCTTCGGGACATGTGCTTATGTTCGGCCTGGGGGGGATCTTTGTGGAGGTCTATAAAGATGTGGTTTTTCGCATGGCGCCTATGGGGAGAAATGTAGGCCGTCGCATGGTAAAGGCCATAAAGGGGTACCCAATTCTCACCGGATTCCGGGGGGAAGCGCCCTGTGACATTGAAACCCTGGAAAAGAACCTGGTCAGCCTGAGCACCATGGCCAAGAATCATCCTGAAATAAAGGAACTGGACATAAATCCCCTCTTTGTACATGCCGATGGCAGGGGGACCACAGTGGCCGATATTATCATTACCCTTGCCCCTCCGGTTGAGCGCAGGGTGTAGCCGTTAAGGTTATGAAAGAACATCTCTCCCGGGGGGATAATGCAGACACACGTCTGTTTCCGGTGGTGCTGCAGGTGCCGAGAGCCATTCGGGAATTGCCCCTTTCCCGGCGGGGAAAGGCCCTGGGGGAACTGGCCCGGAAAAGCGTGTCCTTGTCTGCCCACCGGGCGGGATTATCCATGGCGCACTTTTTAAAGGGGGACCGGGGGCAGCCCCTGCCGTGGTGTGGGGTTCACTGGTCCCTTACCCATAAGCCGCTTTATGTGGCAGGGGTTGTGTCTCTTTGTCCGGTGGGAATTGATATTGAGTGTATTAAACCGGTTTCAGCAGGTGTGTTTGCCCGGATTTGCCGGAAAAAAGAGGTGTCTCTGTTCCATGGGCTGTCCCGGGAGATGGTTTTTTTTAAATGCTTTACGGCCAAAGAGGCGCTTTTAAAACGCCATGGAATGGGATTGACAGCCCTTGGTTCTGTCTGGGTGAGGCAGGTTTCAGACTCCGGGCATCTGGATGTGTTCTATGAAAATACCTTTACCCGGGTTGAACAGTTTGAAGTGGATGGTCACCTGCTCTCCATTACCGGAGACGGGGCGGATGTGATATGGACAACGATGCACATGGATGCCCGTGGGCAGTATGTGTCAAGCTCTTTCAAGTAAAAGGAGGAAAAAAATGGCTCAAGGGAATGGCTTTGTGATGAACGAGTGTGATGGGGAAAAAGGGCCTTGCCCCCCGCCAGAGGGGCTGCCCCAGGCGGATTTTTCAACCCTCATTGTTTCTTTGTATTCAACGGCCTTGGTGCAGATGGGGGAAATGCCCGACCCTGCCACGGGGAGCCGGACCAGAAATCTGGACCTGGCTCGGCAGACGGTGGACATCATTGATATGCTCCGGAAAAAAACCAAGGGAAACCTGGATGCAGAAGAGAGTCAGTTGATTGGAAGTCTTCTCCATGAACTGCAGATTTCCTATGTAAAGGCCAAGCAGCAGTGATGAAATTTTTTTCACCTGCAAAAATTAATCTGTTTCTCCATGTCACCGGAAGGCGGTCCGACGGCTACCATGAACTGGAAACATTGATGGTGTGTCTGGACCTGTGTGATGAAATCACCTTGGATTTTTCTGTTTCAGATATATCAGTGACCTGTAATCATCCCCAGGTGCCTGGGGATGCCTCCAATCTGGCCCACAGGGCTGCCGTGCTTTTTTTTAAAGAATTGGCCCGGGAAAGGGGTGTGAATCAGGTGCCGGGGGGGGTGGCCATCTCCATTGATAAAAAAATCCCCGTGGGGGGCGGTCTCGGGGGGGGCAGCAGTAACGCCGCAACGCTTTTAAAGGCTTTGAATCAGCGGTTTGACTTTCCCTTTTCCGATGCTGGGCTTATGTCAATGGGATTAACCCTTGGTGCGGATGTGCCTTTTTTTATTCAGGGGGGGCCGGCGCTGGCCAGGGGGGTGGGGGAAATTTTGACTCCCTGTGTCCTGAAATCACCCTGCGGGGTACTGGTGGCAACACCCGGTGTGGCGGCATCCACCGCCAGCGTCTATAAAAATATCAATTTTGCATTGACAACGGAAGGGAAATCTAATAATAATACTCCGATTATTGCGTGTGAGAAGAATCAGATGCTGGATTTCAGGGATTGTCTGCACAACGACCTTGAAGCGTCCGCGTGTGAGTTGTACCCGGAGATTCAGGCATTTAAAAGCGAGATGGCCGACCTGTTAACCCAAACGGTTATGATGACAGGGAGCGGGTCATCTTTTTTTGTTCTTTTCTGGGAGGAGGGTCAGGCGGCATGTGCCTTTGACATGCTGTCACGCAGGTGGCACAGTGATGTGCGCAGGCGCGTTTATCTGACATCCTTTCTGTGATGCATTCATGGGGCGTCGTCAAGCGGTAAGACACAGGATTTTGATTCCTGCATTCGGAGGTTCGAATCCTCCCGCCCCAGCCACTTTTAAAAATTTAAAAATTTGCGAAGAAGAGAATTTATATGAACGGTATGTCGGTTTTCTCGGGAAATTCCAATATAGCGCTTGCTCAAAACATTTCCGATTATCTTTCTCTGCACCTTGGTCGGGCAAAGATCAATCGGTTCAGTGACGGTGAGATTCAAGTGGAAATTCAGGAGAACGTCAGGCGCCAGGAGGTGTTTGTTATTCAGTCCACCTGCGCTCCGGTAAATGATAACCTGTTTGAACTTCTGCTCATGATTGATGCCCTGAAACGGTCTTCTGCAAGCTATATTACGGCAGTCATTCCTTATTTCGGGTATTCCCGGCAGGATAAAAAAGTGGCGCCCAGGGTTCCCATCAGTGCAAAACTGGTTGCCGATCTTTTGACCCAGACCGGGGTTCACAGGATTATTACGCTGGATCTGCATGCCGGTCAAATCCAGGGTTTCTTTAATATCCCGGTGGATAATCTCTATGCGGCACCTGTGATACTGGATCATATTAAATCCAATATTTCCGGTGAACTGGTGGTGGTTTCTCCAGATGCCGGTGGGGTGGAGCGTGCCAGGGCATTTGCCAAACGGCTTCACGCAGGACTTGCCATTGTGGATAAACGCCGCAGTGCTCCCAATCAGGCCAAGGCCATGGCAATTATTGGTGATGTTGAGGGTAAAACGGCCATTATCCTGGATGATATGGTGGATACAGCAGGCACACTCACCGAGGCTGCAGGTGTTATTCAAGATAAAGGGGCAAAGGCGGTTCATGCCTGCTGCACCCATGCGGTCTTGTCCGGCCCTGCCGTGGAGCGCATCAATAAATCTTCCCTTGAAAGCCTTCTGGTAACCGATACCATCCCGCTGTCCGATGCGGCGTTGAATTGTGAAAAAATCATTCAGGTCTCCATATCAAAGCTTGTCAGCGAAGCCATTCTTCGAAGTTACAGGGGAGATTCTGTAAATTCTCTTTTTGTATAGAAAATAAAATGACAGATCTGTGCCAATGCACAGATACGGAGGAACAAACAGTTGGAACTATTAGACTTAAACGGAACAGTTAGAGCGGGCAGAGGCAAGAGTGCTGTTCGGGCACTCAGAAATAAAGGCTTTCTGCCAGCGGTGATTTATGGGCCGGAAACGGAGGCTGTAGCGGTTTCTGTGCCCGCCTATGATTTGTCTGAAATTATCAGAAAAAATGGAACATCCGGTATCTTTATCAAGCTTGTCGTGGCCGATGATTCCAAACCATCCCGGACCGTGATGCTTAAAGATGTTCAGATGGATACCTTTCGCCTGAACTATCTCCATGCGGATTTCCAGGAAGTCAATCTGGATAAAACCGTAACCATGACCATTCCTGTGGAACTCAAGGGAGAGTCTCTGGGGGAAAAGAATGGTGGTATGGTTCAGTTAATTCGTCGAGAGCTGGATGTTGTCTGCCGACCCGCCGATGCCCCTGAAAGCATTCTCATTGATATTACTGCCCTTGAAGTAGGCGATTCCATCCATGTGGAAGATATCGACATGGGCGATACTGTTGAGCTTCTCCATGAGGTGAATTTCACCGTTATCACGGTGGTACCACCCACCGCATCTGAAGAAGAGGTCTCCGAAGAAGATGAAGACCTGGATGAAGACGTTGAAGTTTTGACGGAAGAATAAACCCTTTTAAATTTACAGGGTTCATCCATGCCTCAAAATTGTATTACCATGGTGGCTGGTCTGGGCAATCCCGGAAGGGACTATGTCCGGACCCGTCACAATATCGGTTTTCTTGTCATTGAGTCCCTCGCATCCCAGGCAGGTCTGGGATTAAAAAATGCCCGCTTTGACGCACAATGGGTCAAAGGTACCTTGGGCCAGCAACAGGTTCTTCTGGTACAGCCCCAGTCCTATATGAATCGAAGTGGTTTTCCCATCCAGCAACTCTCTTCCTATTTTAAAATCCAACTTTCTGATATTATTATTGTTCATGATGACCTTGATCTTCCCTTTGGCCGTATACGTGTGGCCCATAACCGGGGACATGGCGGCCATAACGGCATTCGTTCCATCATTAACGCATTGGGCGAAAAGGCCTTTTATCGGGTGCGTGTGGGTGTGGGCAGACCCCAGCCATCATCCGGGGCCGTGGGGCATGTTCTGGGAAAATTCTCACCGGAAGAAACAGCCGAACTTGATCAGGTGGTGGCAAGCGCAGCAGATGCCTGTGTGGCCATCATGGAAAAGGGTGGAACTGCTGCCATGAATCTCTTTAACAGGGGATAGGCGACGGCTGTTTTTTTGTGTTTGCCGTAGCTGCTGAATTGTGCTATATTATTAGATGATGGGCAAATTGTTGCTGGCAATATTCGAAAGAAAAAGAGACATAAAGGATTTTTGGAAGTATACCCTGATTTGTTTTTGTACAGGAACATTACCAATCTTATCCTCCCAAAATGGTGGAAGGTTTAAAATATTATTTGTGTGATGTTGTGACAAGGTGTCAATGGCGGTATATCCATGATTCTCACTCTAAGAATGGGGGAAAATTTACAATGGCAGAAGTGCTTGCACCTGAAAAAAAAGAGTTTTTCAAAGGAGATCTGGCAGTATATCCGGCACATGGCGTGGGTTGTATAGAGGCCATTGAAAGCAAGGAGATCAACGGTGAGAGCATGAATTTCTATATGATGAAAATCATAGAAAACGGCATGGTCATCATGATTCCCACTTCCAATGTTGAATCTGTGGGTCTCAGGCAGGTTATATCAAAAAATGAGATTCCACAGGTTTATGAAGTGATGCAGAAAAAAGCGGCCTCTGCAGATAATCAAACCTGGAATCGCAGATATCGTGAATACATGGATAAGATTAAAACCGGTTCCATCTATGATGTTGCCGAAGTGTTCCGGGATCTGTTTCAACTCAAGCTTGAAAAAGACCTGTCCTTTGGAGAACGTAAACTTCTTGATACTGCCCAGAGCCTTCTGGTCCAAGAGTTGTCCACTGCAAAGGATATGGATGAAAAGGCAATGATGAAAGAGATTGAGACTTTGTTTGATTAATGCATTGTTTGTTGAGATGTTTGATTTTCGGCGTTAATTCCTGGTGGGAGGGGATGGGGTTGCTGGTTTAAACCATAATAAATAAAACCTTGTCCCCGGCTGAAAAAAGACAGCGAAACAAACTGGAATTGATTCCAGTTGACTGATTTGAAAGCTTTGTAAATACTGTTAGTTCCATTCAAACCGGAAGACGCCATTGCAGGTGTTTTTCGGTTTTTTGTTGGAAAAAGGTACCTGTTTTGAATGTGGAGAAAAAGATATGGAGACACGCATAGATTTAACAATAGATGAGCTGCAGATGGGGCTTCGCCTGGATGCCGTGGTGTCCCGTAATTCAGTTGACCTTTCCAGAAACCAGGTGGCTGATATGATTCGATCGGGTATGGTGCGGGTGGACGGCTCCATAAAAAAGCCGGGTTATCGGTTAAAACCCGGGGAGATCATCATGGGCAGATTTTCTGCGCCTTCATTGCCAAGTGTTTTAGCCAAGGTAATCCCCCTTGATATTCTTCACGAAGACAAATATGTGCTTGTAATCAATAAGCCTGCGGGAATGGTGGTGCATCCAGCCCCCGGCAGCTGGTCAGATACTCTTGTAAATGCCCTTCTTGCCCATTGTCCGAGCATAGAGGGGGTGGGAGAAGAAGTCCTTCGGCCGGGGATTGTGCACCGTCTGGACAAGGATACCAGCGGCGTCATGGTGGTGGCTAAAACCGCCAAAGCCCACGCGTTTTTAAAAAAGGAATTTCAATATCGACGGGTGGATAAGCGATACCTTGCTCTGGTGTCCGGGGAGATCTTTGATGCTTCGGGGGGGATGACCCTTCCCATTGGTCGGCATCCGGTGAAGCGAAAGCGAATGGCCGTGAACATTTCCAATGGCAGGCCTGCCGTCACCCTGTGGCGTAAACGTTCCCAGTGCAGGGGGGGGACCCTGGTGGAAGTGGAGTTAAAAACCGGTAGAACCCATCAGATTCGGGTGCATTTCAAGGCCCTGGGCTATCCTTTGGTCGGTGATACCTGCTATGGTCGGCGTTTTAAAAAGAAAGCCGAAAAACACATGGCTCCTGTTGAAAAAGGGGTGGCCCGACAGATGCTCCATGCATGGAAAATTGGATTTCGTCATCCATGGTCCGGGCGGCGCATGGATTTTTCAGCCCCCATGGCGGCGGATATGAAACGCCTTCTTTGTGAGCACGGCATGTGGGATGCTGAATTTTCAAAGTAATGCATCCTCAACGTTTAGAAAATAAAACTTTCGGGTAACCTCAGCAGAGCCCCCCCCACGATGGGCAATAGGAACCGTTCAATTGAGCCGTCTTGAGCCGTCTACGGTTCCGGGTTGGGTCCATTGCCCATCGGGGGGGCGGCAGAATGCTATTATTTTCACTCATCGTTGGGCAAGACATCCTGCCATGCAGATTTTATATGAAAAAAAGCGTTATAACTCAGCAGTATGCTGAGTTATAACGCTTTTTTTAATTGTTCGTCTGTCATCCAAAAAGGAAGGCAAGATTTTCAGTGCAGTGTATCAAGCCGGGGCTGAAAAATAAATACGTCCAATGGCCCCGGCAATCAATGTCATGCAGCTTTTTCAATGGTGATGGCGCACACTTTGAATTCCGGTATTTTGGCAACGGGATCAATGCGCGCATTGGTTAGCCGGTTGGCAGCAGCCTTGGCAAAGTGGAAGGGGATAAATATGGTGCCGTCCATGGCCTTTTCCGAAATATTGAGTCGGGCCTTGATTTTTCCCCTGCGGGAAAATACATTGACCATTTCTCCATCCACCATCTCCAGGCGGGCGGCATCATTTGTAGAGATTTCTACAAAACAATCCGGTGACAGCTGGTTAAGCCCATCGGACTGCATGGTCATGGAGCCGGTGTGATAATGGAAAATAACCCGTCCGGTGGTGAGCATGAAGGGATAGGCTTCATCGGGAAGTTCCGCCGGTGGCTGGTGTTCAATGGCATGGAAAAGGCCTTTTCCCCGGGTGAACTGGGCCGTGTGAAGAATGGGTGTGCCCGGATGTTCTTGGGTGGGGCAGGGCCAGTGAATACCGGTTTGCCGGATGCGTTCCCATGTGATACCACTGTAGGAGGGGGTAACCTTTCTGATCTCTTCGAAAATTTCTTCTGCATTTTCATAGTGCATGGGCTTTCCCATGCGTGTTGAAATTTCACAGAGAATTTTCCAGTCTTCCCAGGCAAAACCCGGGGCTTCCACGGCTTTTCTGACCCGCTGGACCCGCCGTTCCGTATTGGAAAAGGTGCCTTCTTTTTCCGCAAAGCAAAAGGCGGGTAATACCACATCGGCCATCTGGGCGGTTTCCGTCAGGAAAATATCCTGTACCACCATGAACTCCAGATTGCCAAAGGCTTTTTCTGCGTGGTTGAGATCCGGATCGGAAACCATGGGATTTTCACCGATGATGTAAAGGGATTTTAACTCCCCGAGTTCGGCCTTGTGTATCATTTCGGTGACAGCCAGCCCCGGTGTGGTGGAAAGTCCTGTGACATCCCAAGCGGCTTCGTATTTCTTTGCAGTGTTGGGATCCGTCACGCTTTGATAGGCGGTGAATACATTGGGAAGGCCCCCCATGTCACAGGCACCCTGCACATTGTTCTGACCCCGCAGGGGGTTTACCCCGCCGCCGGGCTTGCCCAGATGTCCGCACAGCATGGACAGATTGGCAAGGGATTTGACGTTGTCGGTGCCACAGGTGTGCTGGGTGATGCCCATGCAGTAGAGGATGGCGGCAACCCGGGCCCGGGCAAACTTTCGGGCCGTGGCCACGATTTCATCGGCGGGAATGCCGGTAATCTCTTCCACGTATTCCGGGGTGTATTTTTTAACGGTTTCTGCCAGGGTTTCAAAGCCTTCTGTCCGTTCTTTAACAAACTTTTTGTCCTGGAGATTTTCATCAATGATCACATGCATCAGACCATTGATCCAGGCAATGTCGGTTCCCAGCTGGGGGCGCAGCCATTTATTGGCATGCTGCGTAAGTTTTATTCTTCTGGGGTCCACAACGATAAGGGTTTTACCATTTTTGGCAGCCCGTTTTACAAATGTGGACAGTACCGGGTGATTTTCCGTGGTGTTGGACCCGGTGACCAGTATTACATCAGCCACTTCTACGTCGGCGATGGTATTTGTCATTGCGCCACTTCCAAATGCTGCAGCCAGACCGGCTACGGTGGAGGAATGTCACAGTCGGGCGCAATGGTCGACATTGTTTGTTTTCAGCACTGCCCTTGCAAATTTCTGGGCAATGTAGTTTTCTTCGTTGGTCACCCGGGCCGAGGTCAGAAGACCCATGCTGTCTGATCCAGAACGATCCTTGATTTCATTCAGGCGGGTGGCCACGTAGTCCAGGGCTTCATCCCAGTTGCTTTCAGTTAGTTTGCCTTCTTTTCTGATAAGCGGGGTGGTCAGGCGGTTGGGGGAGCCCACAAAGTCATATCCATAGCGTCCCTTTACACAAAGACTGCCGTTGTTGGGTGCAACGTCTTTACCTGCACTGTTGATGCCCACAATTTTATTGTTTTGCACAGACAGTTCCATTTGACATCCCACACCGCAGAAAGAGCAGGTGGTGCGGACTTTTTTAATTTCTTTGAACCGTGTCTTTGTCTTAAAGCTCTCCTTGGGAATCAAGGCACCCACCGGGCAGACCTCTACGCATTCGCCGCAAAAGACACAGTCGGAATCTTTCAGTGCCACATCCGTTCCGGCGATGATTTTAAGAGGGGTGTCTTTATGATTAAAATCAATGGCATTGTTTACCTGAACTTCTCTGCAGGCTTTGACACATCGTCCACACATGATGCAGCGGGAAAAATCGCGAAGAATAAAGGGATTTTCCCTTTCCATGGGATATGCTGAAGGATTCAGGGGCATGTGTCGGGTGGTGACCTGATATCGATAGGCAAGATCCTGGAGTTTGCAGTTCCCCCACACAGGGCACAGTTCATTGTACTGGTCCGTTTCCAGGGTCTGCAGGTGAAAGGCTGTCCAGTCATCAGCGTTAAAATCCCGGATGGCACAGTTGTGGTTTCCCGTTGAGAGCATCTTTTGTATGGTGTTCTTCCGGGATGTGATCACCGCCGGGGATTCGGAATGAATCTCCAGGTCGGGGGTGGCAGGTGTGGAGCAGGCGGTTTCAAGATCCCTTTTTCCTTTTACTTCAACCACGCATATGCCGCAGTTCCCTGTGGGAGTTGTCCCTTTCAGGTGGCACAAGGTGGGGATGAAAATGTTGTTCCGATGCGCAACGTCAAGGATGGTTTCACCGGGATCAAAGGTAAACGGGTTGTTATCAATATAAATAATATTTTCTTTACCCATGGGTTTTCCTCTTCAATGGTAAATTAAGGCAGAACACTAAGATTATTATAAAACTTTAAGTACATGATAAAAATGCTTCTGTCAATGTGCCCCATCCCTAATTTTAGTGCAAAATTTAGAATCAGTGAATTTTCCCGGAAATCTTGACTTTTTTTTGATCAGGTGATTATAAGACAGGGGTGAAATAATATAAACCAAACATTATACCAGTATATAAATGGGGGAATCATGCTTGAATCGGTTTTTTTGATGGGTGGTCTTGGGCTCCTTATCGGTGGCGTATTGGCCTTTGCATCCAAAATTTTTTATGTTTATGTGGACCCGCTGGTGGCTGCCATTGATGATGTGCTTCCCGGTGCCAACTGCGGTGGGTGCGGTTATCCCGGGTGTACACCCAATGCCCAGGCCATTGCCGCCGGGAAATCTTCTCCGGATTCCTGTGTGGCTGCGGGGCCGGATGTGGCCATTGCCATTGCCGGACTCATGGGGGTGACCATCGGAGATAAAGAGCCGGAAGTTGCAAAATCCGGCTGTTATTACGGAACAAAAGATGCCGATATCAAGTATCTTTATGAAGGTATTAACGACTGCAGAGCAGCAGCCATGGTGTTTGGTGGCATGAAGGAGTGCAACATCGGCTGTCTGGGACTTGGTACCTGTGTGGCAGCCTGTCCCTTTGGTGCCCTTTCCATGAGTGAAGAAGGTTTGCCGGTGGTGGATGAGGAAAAGTGCACTGCCTGCGGTACTTGTGAAAAAGTGTGCCCCAAACATATCATTCGTCTGACATCAGCCTCCCATCGGATCATGCGCGAATACACAGAAGATAAATGCGTAACTCCCTGTCAACGGGCCTGTCCCACGGGGATTGATATCCGGGAATACCTGGCCCGTATCCGTGAAGGGGACAATGCCGGGGCCGTCCAGGTGATCAAAGAGCGTAACCCATTTCCCACGGTGATCGGACGTATCTGTCCGGCCCCCTGTGAATCGGAATGTCGTCGTCAGCTGGTGGATGAATCCGTTGGGATTAATAATCTGAAGCGATTCGTGTGTGATATTGAAATGGACCTTGGTGAGCGGGTGCAACCTTACAAGGCCCCTGCAACGGGACGACGGGTGGCCATTCTCGGTGGCGGTGTGGAAGGACTTTCCGCCGCATTTTTCACGGCCAGACTGGGACACAGTCCCACCATTTTTGAGGCCAGTTCCACTTTGGGTGGTCTGTTGCGCATCGCCATTTCTGATGAGCGTCTTCCCCAGCATGTCCTGGACTGGGATATCGACGGGATACTGGAAATGGGGGTAAAGGTTAAAACCGGTAAACAAGTGGGCAGGGATGTCACCATTGCCTCCCTTCTCAACAACGGCTATGAGGCGGTATTCTCTTCCACCGGCGGCTGGGACAGCCGACTGTCAAAGGGAGAAATTTCCACGGTGTCCTCTGTGTTTCCTGGTGGATATCTGATGATTGATCTATTGAGAAATGATGTGCAGAAAAGTCAGCGCATTCCCTGTGACGGCGACGTGGTGATTGTGGGTGGAGGTGTCATGGCCCCAAGAGCGGTGAAAGTATGCCGTGAACAGGGGGCGGAGTCCATTACCGTGGTGGTACGACGGGAGGAGCAGGCTTCCGGTTTTGATGCCGCAGATCTGGCAGCCATGGAAGCCCATGGTGCCACCATCGTGTATGCTTCCGGTGTTACCCGTCTTGAGGGTGCCGGGCAGATGCTGCAATCCGTTGAAATCACAGATCTTGGTTCCGGTGAAAAATCCCTTATCAATGCCAATACTTTGATTCTGTCATCGGGACGATTTCCTGAATTGATTTTCACGGCTGTGAATGTGCCGGAGGTGAATCCCGAGGCTTCGGAAGAGGCAGTCGCTGTCCGACTTGACGATGAGGTGCAGTGGCAGGGAGTTGAGAAGTATAAGGAACCGGCTGACAACCAGGAACTGGGATTGCTGTCTGATGCTGATGAGCTGAGCGGCTACAGTGCAGCCGTGGTGGCCATCAACGCTGGAAGGCGTGCGGCAGCAAGTCTCCAAAGTGTCATGTATGGTATTCCGGTACTCAATGGAAAATATAATCCGGTGACCCGAAAGTCTCTTCTCCAGGGGATTACACGGGTTGAGGGTGTCCAGATTATGCCCAGAAATATCATGCCGGTGAATGATGCCGAGACAAGAGCCGTAAAGACGGAGCTGGCAGCCGGATATACGCCTGAAATGGCCCTGGCCGAAGCCCAGAGATGTCTTAAATGCGGATTACTCTGTTATGAACGTACCCAGGCAGCTGAAGCTGAAGAAGCCGACGTTTCTGCGGTATGATGGACTTTTGTTCTGCGGAAGGTTCTCATTGAGAGGTTCTCTCACGCCAGCGTAGCCTGTGCTAAAATTTAAACAAGGGGTAGCGATATGTTCATATGTTGCTGCCCCTTATTTTATTATTCGTTGTGGCAGGTGCTTACTGCCATGTAGGTTTTTATATGAAACTTGTGCCATTCCGACGACCGGGGCAGGGTTACCCTCCGATCATGTATGCATGCGCATCTCTTCGAGACTCGCAGCCCGTCCATGGGTTGTTCCGAGGGAAATGGCAGCTTTTTCAGCGTCCATGCTTAAAAGCTGCCATTTAATCCGTTCGGGCAATACCTGCCCCGGTCGCTTCTGTTATCGCGTTTCATGCTTCGTTGTGTCCGTCAGGACATGCCCGTTATATGAAGAAGTCGCCTTCAAATTTACCTCAGCAGAGCCCCCCCGATGGGCAATAGAAGCGGCCAATTGAGCCGTCTACGGTTTCGGGCCGGGCCCATTGCCCGTCGGGGGGCGGCATAATACCATGTTCATTATTCGTTGTGTCGGCAGGTCCACATGATCGTCATGGAAAAAATGGATGTTAAAAATAAAAAAAGGCCCCGGGGAGGAAAATCCCCGGTGCCTTTTTTATGGGTACAAAATTTTACACAAGATAAAGCATGTGGCGTGCAGGCACTTTTTAAAGTGCCTCAGGCAAGCCTTTCTCAGGTTTTATGCAAATGCTTTCTCAAGATTGGGAACTACTTGTTTTTTGCGGCTCATGACGCCGTCAAGCCATGCTTTTCCGGCTTCGGGTTTAACACCGAAGGCTTTTTCAATGACAGAGGCATCATCGGATACGATGAGAACCTCTGAACCTTCTTTCATGATGTCTGTGAGCAGCAGAAAGATGGAGTGATGTCCGCCTTCAGCCTTAAGGGCGGCAATGTCAGCGGCAAGATCTGCTTTTACACCGTCCAGGATGGAAAGATCAACCACTTCCAGCTGACCGATACCTACCTTGTTCCCGTTCATGTCAAAATCTTTGTAATCACGGAGTACCAGCTCTCTTGCAGGGGTGCCGTCAACTGCGGATTTTACCTTGAACATATCCATGCCAAGGGCCTGAACGTCAGCCACGCCTGCAATTTTTGCAAGATCTTCACATGCGGCCTTGTCCTGGTCTGTGCAGGTAGCTGATTTGAAAATAACCGTGTCACTGATGATGGCGCACAGCATGAGGCCAGCCATTTCTTTGGTAATTTCAACGTTGAAAAAATTGTACATGGATTTGATCACGGTGCAGGTGCAGCCCACAGGCCAGATCCAGCATTCCAGGGGCTGACTTGTGGTAACGTCACCCAGTTTGTGATGGTCAACAATACCCAGAATGTTGGCGTCTTTAAGATCGTCGGGGCTCTGTGCCAGATCTGAATGGTCCACCAGATATACATCTTTTCCTGCATATGAGGTTACCACGGCAGGGGCGGCAACACCGAATTTCTCAAGGACAAACTTGCTTTCCGGGGTCAGCTCGCCCTGGATGGCGGGGGTGGCATCTTCGCCAAGTTTCTTTTTAAGATCTGCCAGGGTGATGGCTGCACAGACAGAGTCTGTATCCGGGTTTTTGTGACCAAAGACAAGCGTTGACATAAATCCTCCTCTTTTGCATTAAGATAAAATATAATAATTATGATGCTACTGCGATGATTAATTGATCCATTAACCATCCATAAAGAAATTCTGGGTTTCGATTGCGGTGGTTAAACAATAGCCGTGTAATAGCTGGCATATTTGAATCTATTTTGAGTATCCTGGGCAATCCATGGCAACCAAAGTTAGAATCAAGGCATTAAAGAATGTGCTGCCCTCCGCATGAAAAGGCTATGGTTTCTTATATGGCGAATTGGAAAGATACACAAGGAAAAATTGGACATGTTTCGATTTTCGTCCCTCCATGGGTTACCTAAGGTTGCAAACAGCTTTCCTACCTTTTTTAAATCTTGTCAGGCACAGTTACCCCCGTGCTTTTTTCTGTTTAAAGGCTTTTAATTAGAGCAAGCATGTCCCGCACAGCGGTTTCCATTCCCGTCAAGGTAGCCCGGGCAACAATGCTGTGACCGATGCTGAATTCATCTATGATATCAAATCCCTTAAATGCCTTGATGGTGTTGTAACACAATCCATGACCGGCATTTACCTCCAGTTTTAATTTATGTCCCATGGCGGCTGCATCCACAATCCTTGAGAATTCAAGGGTTCGTTCCTGGGCCGTTGCCGCATCACAAAAGGCACCGGTGTGTATTTCAATCATATCGGCATCAATTTTGTGGGCCATGCGGATTTGTTCCAGGTCCGGATCAATGAAAATACACACAGCCATACCTGCATTTTTAAGTGTGGATACGCTTTGACGGATGACGGCATGGTGGGTGATCAGATCCAGGCCCCCTTCTGTGGTGAGCTCTTCTCTTTTTTCGGGAACCAGGGTGACTGTGTCGGGTTTAATTTCCAGGGCAAGCCCCAGCATTTCCGTGGTGGCGGCCATTTCAAGGATGAGTTTACTCTGGACAATCTGCCTTAAAATTTTCACATCCCGTTCCTGGATGTGACGTCGATCCTCACGCAGATGGACAACAATTCCATCGGCCCCGGCCGTTTCTGCGGCAACGGCTGCGGCAGCCGGTTCCGGATAATTAATGCCCCTTGCCTGTCTTAAAGTGGCAATGTGATCCACATTCACCGCAAGATTTGCCATGTTTCCTCCTGATTAAAATATTTCAAGATCCGGGTTGGGCTCAAGGAGCCGGATCAGTTCAAGGCTTTTTTCTTCCATTTCCAGGGCATCGTCATCCCCGCGTTCATGGTCATAGCCCACCAGATGCAGGATCCCGTGTATCAACAGCTGACTGAGCCGTTCATCTCTGGTAATTCCCGCCGTTTGGGCCTCTTCTGTAGCTTTTTCCATGGAGATGACAATGTCACCAAGAAGGGGAAGCGGAATGTCTGGGCCAGCTTCCGGCGGGAGGAAGGCCATGCCCTGGTCCTCGTCCGGTCCAAGCATGGGGAAGGCCAGTACGTTGGTGGGGCGGTCAATGTTCCGGTAGGTCCGGTTCATTTTCCTGATGCCGTCATTGTCGGTGATCACAATGGACAGTTCATGATTTTTATATGCCAAGGCGTTTAAGATTCTGCTGGCTTTTTGGCTTATGCTGTCCTTTGGGATCTTTGTCAGATTTTCCTGAATCAGAATCTGTATGTTCTTTTTTTCCATTGGGTTCTTTTTTTGTTTCCTGGGGTTTATCAGTGTATTCAATGCGATGGTGGTAAAGCCCTGTGAGAATTTTATTGAAACTACCGGCAATCTGGTGCAGATCCTTCAGAGTCAGTTCACACTCTTCCAGTTGCCCATCGGCAAAGATGGCGTTTATAAGATCCTGGACACGTCCCTGGATACGGGCCGAGGTAGGTCGTTCCAGGGTTCTTAACGCGGCTTCAACCACGTCTGCCAACATGACAATGCCAGCTTCCCGGGTCTGGGGTTTGGGTCCGGGATATCTGAAATCACTTTCTTTAACGGCATCTTCCCCATTGAGTTTGATGCTTTTATTATAAAAATAACGGATGAGGCTGGTGCCGTGGTGCTGGCGAATGGTGTCCACGATGTCACTGCCAAGCTTGTGTTCTTTGGCAAAGGCCACTCCTTTTTTTACATGCTGGATGAGAATCAGGGCTGACATGGAAGGGGACAGCTTGTCATGACGGTTTTTCCCGTCGGTCTGATTTTCGATGAAATAAAGGGGTTTGTCCAGTTTGCCGACATCGTGGTAGTAGGCGCATATTTTGGCCTTTAATATGCTGGCCCCGATGGCAGAGGCCGCTGCCTCGGCAAGGCTTGCCACTATGATGCTGTGGTTATAGGTGCCGGGGGCTTCCACCATGAGGCGTTTCATGAGGGGCTGGTCCAGGTTGGATAATTCCAGCATTTTGATCTCCGTGGTGTACCCGAATAGCATTTCTACCACCGGGGTTAATCCCGCCGTGATCACCCCGGAAATGAATCCGCCGCATGCGGCAAGGAGTCCATCTTTTAAAACAGGGGCAATCTCGGGGCTGGCTGCCGCATACAGGTACAAAAAAAAGGCTAGAATGGCATTGAAGATTGCCAGTCTGAACCCTGCGGAAATAAAGGTTTTTCTTTGCCTGCATTCACTGACCCAGAAGGCTCCTGCCATGCTGCTTAAAAAGAAAAAAACAAAGACATCCATGCGACTTGAAATAATGATGGATACCAGCAGAGAAAGCAGCAGAGAGAAATAAACGGCCACATGAAATCCCAGAAACATGCAAACGGTCATGGCCCCGGCCCCCAGGGGGAGAAGCATGTAAACCGAGGTGTCTCCCATGATCAGTGGAAGTGCCATATCCACCTTGCCTGCAATGGGTACCCCAAGTTTTGCTATGATCAGAAAAATCAGCAGCAGGCAGGTCATGAAGATGATGTTGCGGTTATGATATTTCTGGAGATTTTCGTGGTCTTTTAAAGCCGTGAAATAAACGGTGAATATGGAAAAAAATATCAGAAGCCCGGAGCCGATACGGGCCACAAAAATATTTTTTCCATGGCTCTGCTGCCGAAGGGCTTTGAGTTTTACTATTTTGAGTTCATCCACCCGTTCGCCTTCCCGGAGGATCATTTCTCCTTTTTTAATTTGGTAGAGAACAGGTTTGACCTTTGCCTGGGCATCCTTTATGCGTTGTTCGGTCTCATTCCTGTTCATGGTGATATTGGGAAGCATTAGGCGCTGGCAAATATCCACAATGAGATTACTCAGCCCATAGCTAAGGCCTTTTAAGAGGGGGTCGCCAACAATTCGCACCATGGTTTTTGCCTGGTCCGGCCCATAAAATGACTTCAGGGTTGTCACCAGACGTTCTTCGGAGGAATCTATGGTTTTTAAAAGGATTCCCTTGTCCTCTTCTTTTAAGAGAATTTCCTTGTTGGCCACCACCCCGTTATCCAGAATTTCCTTCAGGATGGTTTCAATGAGCTGGGTAATCTCCTGGGAAAACTCACTTTTGTATAAAATGCTGTAGGCACCTTTGCTCATGGGAATCCCAAGGGTTTCTTCAAATTTTTCCCTGCTGGCCATGACCATGGCAAGACTTGGTGGGGCTTCTTCTTCACCATGATTGAACAGTTCCCGGGGCTGGGCAAAGGCCTGATCTATGCGCTGGGCAATGCGTTGCAACAGCCCTGGATCATAGTCGTAGACAAAGGGAATGGTGCGCACCGTGGCTTGCTGGTTCTGGAGGGTTGCCTCCCTGTCTTCAATGAAAAAGTCTCTGGGGGCTTTGATATCCCTTTCTGCAATGTCCCCCTGTCGGTAAGCTTCTGTGATATTGGTGTCATCGGGACCAAGGACCATGGTGATAAGCAGGGTAAGGCAGATCAGTAATGCCCAGAGAACACCAGTGCTGGTGCCGATAAAAATGGAAATGGCCTGGAATCTGCTGTCAGATTTCATTAAAACACCCTATTGTTTTTCATAGGCATCAATTATTCTGGAGACCAGTTGGTGACGAACCACATCAGATTTGGTGAAAGAGATAAATTCCAGACCCTCTATTTTATTGAGCAGAGCCTTTGCCTCCACCAGGCCCGATTGTTTTCCCGTGGGAAGATCAATTTGGGTGATATCACCGGTGATGACGGCCTGGGAGCTGAATCCCATGCGGGTTAAAAACATTTTCATCTGCTGGGAGGTTGTGTTCTGGGCTTCATCCAGAATAATAAAGGCATTGTTAAGGGTTCTGCCACGCATGAAGGCCAAGGGAGCAATTTCAATGGTACCCTGTTCAATCATATCCTTTGCCTTTTCAAAGGAGAGCATGTCATAAAGGGCGTCGTACAGCGGGCGCAGGTAAGGATTTATCTTTTCTGCCAGATCGCCGGGGAGAAAGCCTAGGGCTTCGCCTGCCTCAACTGCAGGTCGGGCCAGAATAATCCGGTTGACTTCCCCCCGGGACAGGGCCGCCACGGCCATGGCGACGGCCAGGTAGGTTTTGCCTGTGCCAGCCGGGCCGATGGCAAATACAATATCGTTTTGTTGCACGGCCTGGTAATACCGCTGCTGGTTTTGATTTCTGGGGGTAATAGGCTTCTTTTTCACCGTGGTTAAAATGGTGTTGAGAAACAGTTCCCGGATGCGGCAGGAGGGGTCTTGGTTTATGGCCTTTATGGCGGAGTCAACATCGGCGGGCTGCAGGGTGAATTTTTTCTGGAGCAGTTCGTAGAGCTGGTGCAGGATGGATTCCGCCACAGTAACCTTCTGGTCATCCCCCTGCAGGGTCAGTGTATTGCCCCTGGCATCAATTTTTATTCCCGCACCGTCGGCCACCCGTGCCAGGTGATCATTGTGCCGACCAAACAGCTCCTGGGCCAGGGAGATATTGTCAAAAGTCAATTGTTTCATGGCCCATAGATTGCACTCTCTTGGCGAAAAGGTCAATAAAAAATCTTGACGTTGTGGAGGTGCTCCTGCTAATTATGCCTTAATTTAGATGTTAAGATTAGGGGGTTGCCTTTCAATCCGATCCCGGCCATGCGTGTTTCTCCATTTTTGAGTAATGGCCTTCGTGGAAATAATCTTTTTTAATATGGTGAAAACATGAACACTTTTGATATTATTGTGATGGTCATCATTGCCCTTGGCCTGATTCGGGGGTTGTTTCGTGGATTTGTCAAAGAGATTGCCTCCATTGCCGGGATCCTGGCCGGGTTCTATGGTGCATCTGTGTATTATCCCATGGTGGGAGAGCTGCTGGGGAACTGGATTGATGCTACAATATATCGTGATCTGTTGGGCTTTTTCCTGCTTTTCATGGCAATTGTCGTGGGCGTGGGGCTTGTGGCCAGCCTGCTTCGTTATGTTTTAAAAATTGCCTTTCTGGGGTGGGTGGATCGATTTTGCGGCATGGTCTTTGGTGCGGCAAAGGGACTGCTGGTGTGTGTGGTGATTTTCATCATTGCCACGGCCCTGGTGCCCGGGCAGAGTAACTGGATATCCACCTCCCGCCTGTCTCCCTATTTAGGGGAAGTGTCCCGGTGGGCAGCTGTTTTTGTGGACAATGATATGAAAACTCAGTTTCAGATAAAAATGAAAAGGATGAAAGCGTTTTGGGAAAAACAGAGCATGACCGTCAAAACCAGGGTATAAATGAACTGATGGACATCATCCGCACATTGCGCGGAGAACAGGGCTGTCCCTGGGATAAGAAGCAGACACCGGAAACCATGTGGAAATGCCTTGTGGAAGAGGTGTATGAACTTCTGGAAGCCATTGAAGAAGACGATGTGGACGGCGTGTGTGAAGAAACAGGAGATGTATTGTTTCAACTGCTATTCATCGCAGAAATTTATCGCGAAAAAGGTGGGTTTGCATTGTCTGAAAGCATGGAGGCCATAGCATCCAAAATGGTGCGCCGTCATCCCCATGTATATGCCAATGCCGGTCTTGAAAATGAGCAACAGCTGTGGGATCGTTGGGAGGTCATCAAGAAGGAAGAAAAAAAAGCGGCCGGCAGGCGTGTCGGGGCCTCAGTCCTGGATGCCATCCCCTCGGGTATGCCTCCGTTTTTGCGGGCCTATAAAGTCTCTGAAAAAGCTGTCCGTGCCGGGTTTGATTGGTCCGGCATGGAGCAGGTTCTTGACAAGGTTCAAGAAGAACTGACGGAATTTAAAGAGGCTCTTGCCACGGGTAATCAGGACCACATTGCCACGGAATTTGGAGATGTGATGTTCACCATGACCAATGTGGCAAGGCTTGCAAAAATTCATCCGGAAACCGCCCTGGCCCGATCCACGGAAAAATTTGAAAAACGATATAGAAAAATGGAAACCGAACTCACCGGTCGGGGGCTTTCATTAAAGGATGTACCCCGGCAGGAGCTTGAACATTTATGGGATAAGGCGAAAAGAAACGTATGATTGCAATTGTAGATTATGGAGCAGGAAATTTAACAAGTGTGGCCCGGGCCGTGTCCTTTCTGTCTTTTGAGAGTATCATCACCGATGACCCGGCAAAGATTATGGCCGCTGACCGGGTGATTTTTCCGGGGGTGGGGGCTGCCGGGGCTGCCATGGAAGTTATGGCTCAGCGGGGTCTTGATGATGCCCTGAAAGAGGTATTTGTCGCCGGAACACCCATGCTGGGTATTTGTGTGGGGTGTCAGATTATCATGGATACAAGCCAGGAAAACAATACCAGCTGCCTTGGGCTGATTCCGGGCAGTGCCCGGGCCTTTTCCGATACCATGCCGGCCGATCATGGTGGGGATGGCTTTCTTAAGGTGCCCCACATGGGATGGAACGGGCTTGAGGTTGTCCGGGATCATCCCCTGTTTGCAGGTGTGGGCAGGGAGGATGAATTCTATTTTGTTCACTCCTATTACCCGGACCCGGACAGTAAGGATGCGGTATTTGGTACCACGGATTATGGGATCTCCTTTGCCTCGGCTGTGGGAAAAGACAATTTGTTTGCCACCCAGTTTCATCTGGAAAAAAGCGGTAAGCCCGGACTTTTAATTTTGAAGAATTTTTGTGAGTGGACACCATGTTAAGTAAACGAATTATTCCCTGCCTTGATGTGCGGGAAGGCCGAACCACCAAGGGCATTAAATTTGAAAATAATATAGAAATCGGCGATCCTGTGGAAATGGCCCGCTTTTACTATGAAGCCGGTGCCGATGAACTGGTGTTCTACGACATCACTGCGTCCCATGAAAAAAGAGATATCATGATTGATGTGGTGAAAAAAGTTGCACGGACTATCTTTATTCCTTTTTCCGTGGGGGGGGGGATCCGTACCCTGGAGGATATGCGGGCCGTACTCCTGGCCGGTGCGGAAAAGGTAAGCGTCAATTCAGCGGCGGTGAAAAATCCCGACATCATCTCCCAGGGTGCCAGAGCCTTTGGTAATCAGTGTGTGGTGCTTGGCATGGATGTTAAGTATGTGGGGCAAAAGCACGGAATTCCTTCGGGCTATGAGATTGTTATCAATGGCGGACGTACCTATATGGGAATAGATGCCCTGGAATGGGCAGAAAAAGGGCAGGCCCTGGGGGCTGGAGAGATCTGTCTTAATTCCATTGACGCCGATGGAACAAAGGACGGGTATGAAATGACGCTGACCCGCATGATTTCAGAGAATGTCAATATCCCTGTCATTGCCTCTGGAGGAGCCGGTACCCCTGGGCATCTTGCTGAGGTTTTAACCCATGGCCGGGCAGATGCAGCCCTCATTGCCTCAATGGTTCATTTCGGCACCTATACCATTGCAGAAATTAAATCCTTTTTGACCCGCAGGGGCGTGAAGGTCAGAAAGACCGAGATTGATCACAGTCTGAGCCATTCTTAACCCTTTGTGATGCAACGGGGTCGGAGCCTGACCCCGTTTTCCAGTCACCCGATGAGATGATTTAAGGCCCAGACCCATGTCTGATCAAACCCGTGATGACATTTTTATATCTGTTCCGGCAGAATCGGCGGCCAGGGACACCGGATTTTATTCGCCGGTGCCCAGCTCAATGGTTTTTTTTATGCGGACATTGTTTTCATTGAGAATGCTGAAGGAAAACAGATGGCTTCTTGCGGCCGGAGATATCCGTGGCAAAGGTCTGCAGGGCGTAATGGCAAATTCCGGCTGGGCATGCTGTTCCATGTAGCGGCGGGGACCCATCATAGTGATTTTTGACAGGATACTTTCCGTTATTTTGTTTATCACCATTTCTTTTTTGCTTTGGGCAATGACATTTATTTTCCAGCCCAGTGCAGGCACCTGTTTTTTATCATTATGCCATGATTGTTCCAGCTTGCGACAATAAAGGGTCAGAATGTTTTGTATTTGATACACGGGTACCGCCATTGAAACCGTCTCCTTTTTTCCCTTTTGCTTGCTTGGGGCTGCTCTGCCCCCTCCCAATAATCCAGCATGGTTTTATTTTTTAGCTGAGTGCTGTTTTTACCTGGGCGGCTGCTCCCTCCCCAAGGGGGGGACTGATATTATCACCAACCCCCAGACTGGACAGTTTTGAAAGTATGAGCTGATGGCGGGGAGTTAATCGTCAAAGTCGCCATCGGGCCCCTTGTCGGACTTAATCAGCGAGGCTTTCTCTCTTATTTTATCTGGTGTCCACTGGGTGGGTTCTTCCATTCGCCGGGCCTGGGGGCCGGGATCAAATGATGCCGTTGTCATAATATCTTCCATGACAAATGCGGCTGTGTCTTCTGCGTTGAAAACAGTGGTCAAAAGATTGTAGACAAAACTTTCCACCCCCTGGGACATACGCTGTCTGATTTCCCGTGGCTGAGCCAGGAGTTTGTTTTCAAAGGGCAGATTAAGTTTTTTGAAGTCCCCGGCCTTTAAATTGTTCTTGCGTGCAAAATCACACATGTCTTCCCATATTTCCCGGGACATCCCCTGGCCCTGCATTTTAATGAAATTTCCCCCGTCATCCAGGATGGCATTACCGTAATCATTGACCTGTATACCCCAGGAAATCATCTGGAGAGCTGTTGCCACATTGGCCTTGGTGGTTCGGGTTTCCGCAGCAATGGATTTAAGCCTTTCCGAACTGTTCCCGGAGGTGCCGTGCTGGGCACCAGATACATTGTATGTCAACAGTGCATCATGAATTTCCCGGGTCAAGGGAACATCAATGCCGGAACCAGTTGCTTCTATGCCATGGGTTGTACCATTATTAAGGGCGATCCAGTTGGGAAAAATGTCGTGGGCATTGAGGCCCTGGATAAGAAACAGCGCTTCCTGGGGGGTTGACATGCCCAGTTTCCCTTTTATTTCACCTACTTCAGTTTCAAGCCCTGCCCAGATGGGAACATAGGAATTCAGGGCAATATTGGCCAGAAGGTTGTCGTCATCGGGCATGTGGGAGGCATCAATGGCAATGGAGGTGATGCCAGCCTCAAAAAGGGTGGGAATTTCAATCTGTGCCCGGGGTACCTCGGATAGGGATTTGATTCCGAAGTGATCGGCGTGGATGGCCACGGGTATGGTGATTTTTTTGCGATTACATATGGCATCCACCTGCCTTGCAATGTTCCAGAAATTCACTGCGCAATAGGCCCCGGTTCCGCCCTCGGATCTAGCAATTTCAATTATGATGGCGGCATTGGCTTTCTGGGCTGCCATGAGGACCCCTTCAAGGACAAAAAAATTTCTGCCGTTGGCTGCAATGGTCATGGCATGGCCTTTGCGGGTCAGTGCGCGATCAATGAATTTCCCGCTGACAATTAAGGCCCGGGAGTGGGGGAAAAGTGTCTTTATGTTGGGGGGCCGACCCAGATCCAGGGCGGTGTCAAAATCGGGATGGGGGTGAAAAATGGACATGGAGCCTCCTTATTTAATATTGGAAAAATTTCTGTTTATTTTGTTGCATGAAATTCAGAAAAAATCAAGCGCTTCTCTGTAAATGAATTCGGCGCATTCTCATTTTTTCGGCAATATCATGTCATTTTATGCATATGATTTTTTGGCAGGCGGGGTCAGGCTTCTATTGTGGGGGGATCCGCCACTGCCTAGGCAAACCGCAAGACCACCGATTATGCCAATAACGCAAGACTGCCCCCCCCCCATCAAGAATGAAGCCCCCGACTGAAAAAATGGGAATTCTTCCAATGAATCTATGCTCAGTCTTTAAATTTAGAGATAGCTGAGCTGTTTGTTTTTAGAGCTAAACGGTGTTTGTGTATTTTTTCATTTAAAAACAGTCTATTCCTATATTTTTGTAAAATATAATTGTCCTTGACAATGCTGAAAAGAATTTGTTAATGGATATGAATATAAATTCATTTAAAGTCATACTCTGAAAAAGGATCAATTCGTTTTGCTGAAAGAGAAATCTGAAAAATATTCCGCCATACTTGAAGGTGCCGGAGCCGTTTTTGCCAGGCTGGGTTTTCATAAGGCCACCATTTCCCAGATCGCCCAGGAGGCAGGGGTTGCCGATGGAACCATCTATCTCTATTTCAAAAATAAAGACGATATCCTTTACCAATATATTCAGTTTAAAACCACCGCATTTTTTGAGAAGATGCGAAGTGCAGTGGATGCCACGGAAGGTGCTGAAGAAAAACTCAGAAATTTAATCCGGTGTCACCTTAAAGAATTTCAGAATGATCGAAACATGGCCATTATTTTTCAGTCCGAAGTAAGGTATTTGAGAAATATTGCCCTGCAGGTGAAGGATATCTCCAAATGGTATCTTGATTTTCTCACAGAGATCATAGAACTGGGGCAGATGGAAGGGTATCTGAGACAGGACCTTTTCATCGGGCTTGTGAAACGATTTGTTCTCGGGGCTGTGGAGGGTATCATTAATACATGGGTGGTGGCTGAGGGCAAATATGATCTCACCGCCATGGCGGATCCCCTGGTGGATCTTTATCTTGTCGGTATTCGAAAAAGATAGGGATTGATCACAACATGGGCTAGCTGTCACCGTTGGCGGGTTAACGGGGTCAGGTTTGTGTCATTGGGGTTATAGACCGCAGCCTGTGAAAATGCCAAAGCCAAGGACAATGCCAATAACGCAAGCTTGACCCCACCCCAAAGAGGTCCATGTTGTGGTCAAGCCCAAAAGATAAATGAATGACGGCTGCTTAAATTTTTGCATTCTCAACTACCACACATTGGAATAGGGGCTAAATGGGATATATGACATAAATGGTATTCTTTTGCTAAATACCTTTTTTCCTTGATTTTTTTGTACTTCTTGATTAGAGATATGGTGGTTTGATAATGAGCTGACATGGCTTTTTGTGCCATACATTCTTCGAAAAACTAAGGTAAACCTTTAATATTAATATTTTATTATGGAGTCGAAAATATGTCACCACTGATTGGACCAGCAAGCTTTAAGTTTTTCGGGGTTTTTCCTGCTGCTGTTTTTTCCTTTGTGATACCTGTTGTGGGTGTTGCATTTTTTGCCTATATCATGGCCCGGAGGCTTGCCCCCCTGGTAAAAGCCGCGCCGGACAACCGGTTAAATGATATCCCTCGCCGCATTAAAAACCTGGCCGTGATCTGGCTTGCCCAGTACCGGCAGCCACGTTATCGGGTGGCGGGTATCTGCCATATCGTTATTTTTGCAGGTTTTTTAATTTTGTCCATTCGATCCACTTCTCTGGTGATCATCGGGCTTTCCGACGGATTTGCACTGCCGGGCTTTGATGGAGTTGTGGGCAGTATCTATAATTTTTTTAAAGACTATGCTGCCACTGCAGTGCTCATTGCCTGTATCGTGGCTGCCTGGCGACGTCTTGTGACCAAGCCTGCCCGTTATTCGGTGCCTGAGAAGTATGGAAAGGATCACACGGCAGAGGCTGTGTTTGTACTTGCCATTATCTCCACACTGATGATCTCCGAAAGTCTTTTTGAGGCCACCCAGGTGGCCGCCGAAGAGGCTGCCTTCGGCCACGGTGTTTTCCTTGCGCCCCTCTCTCTGGTGTGGATATTTAAAAAGCTGGTTGCTGGCATGTCCCAGGGGGCACTGCAGGGACTTCATATCCTCATGTATTATATCCATGACCTTACTTTCTTCTTCTTCTTATGCTTCCTGCCCATGGGTAAACATTTCCATGTCATTACTTCTATTTTCAACGTGTTTTTCATGCGGATTAAAAAGGGCAACATCAAACCGGTGAAACACGGTATTTCCGAAGAAGAGCTGGACGATCTCGAATCCTTCGGCGTCAAACGCCTGGAGGATTTCACCTGGAAACATATGCTCGATTTTTACTCCTGTGCCGACTGCGGACGATGTTCAGACCAATGTCCGGCCAATGCCGTGGGACGTCCCCTTTCCCCGCGGTTTATCACCATCAAGGCAAGGGATCTGATATTTAAAAATTATCCCCTTTCCGGTGAAATTTATAAGAGCAACCTGCTGGTGGAGGACATTTACACCGAAGATGAAATCTGGTCGTGTACCACCTGCGGTGCCTGTGAAGAAGAGTGTCCCCTGGGTATTGAATATATCGACAAAATGGTGGATCTGCGCCGGGGCATGGTGGATGAAGGAATGGTGCCCCAGTCCCTGCAGAAACCCCTCAAGGCCCTGGAAAAAAGAGGCAATCCCTATGGCATGATGGAGAAAAAACGTGCGGACTGGGCAAATGAAAAAGACTTTGCCTCCCAGTGCGATGTTAAAATTCTGGAAAAAGGTGCCACGGCAGACACCCTGTATTTTGTGGACAGCATCTCCTCCTATGATGACAATATCCAGGAAATTGCCCGGAGAACCTCTAAAATTCTGGCCCGGGCCGGCGTTGATTTCGGGATTCTTGGCAAAGCGGAAAAGGACAGTGCCAACGAGGTCATTCGATTTGGAGAGGAAATGCTTTTCCAGGATCTCAAGGCACAGAACACCGAAGCCATTCTGGAGTCCGGGGTTAAAAATATCGTCACCGCTGACCCCCATGCTTACAATGCGTTAAAGAATGATTACCAGGGGCTGCCCCCGGTGAAGCACATCAGTGAGTTGATTACCGAAAAAATCAAATCAGGTGCTTTGACCCTGAAACACGCCATCCATCCGGAAAAGGTATATGTTTACCATGATCCCTGTTACCTGGGCCGTCACAACGGTATATATGAAGATCCCCGGGAGGCTCTGGATGCCATTGAAGGGTTAAAGCGGGTGGAGTTGGAAAAAAGCCGTGATCGTTCCTTCTGCTGCGGCGGTGGTGGGCTTATGCTGTTTTATGAACCGGAGGAAGAGGTTCGCATGGGTGTGTTGCGGGTGAATATGGCAGCTGAGGCCGGTGCCAATGTGATCGTTACTGCTTGTCCCTTCTGTCTTGTTAATATTCAGGATGGCATTAAGGTGGCGGGCAAGGAAGGTGAAATTGAGGCCATGGACCTCACCCTTCTCATTGAACAGCACCTGGCATGAATATAATAAATTTTATGAATTTTTTACCTTAATTTGGAGGCCATAATGGAGATTTTGGTGTGTGTCAAGCGAGTGCCCGATACTGCTGAGAACGAATTTGAGCTCAACAGTGCCGGTAATGATCTTGATCGTGATGATCTGGTCTATTCCGTGAATGAATGGGATAATTATGCCGTTGAAGAAGCCATTCAAATTGTAGACAAAGTCGGCGGCAACGTTACGGTGGTAACCGTTGGTGATGATGAGTCAGAAGAGGTCCTCCGTCGGGAGATGGCCATGGGTGCCAATAACGGTGTCCTGCTAAGTGACGATGCCTTTGAAGGCTCCGATGGAAAGGGTATTGCAACCATCCTCAAAGCCGAGGTGGAAAAGGGCAATTATGATTTGATTCTCACTGGTGCCCAGGCCGATGAAGGTGCGGGTCAGGTGGGTGGCATGCTTGCAGCCATGCTGGATTATCCCTATGCATCCCTGGTCAATAAGCTGGAGGTGGACGGTGATTCCACCATTAAAGTAGGCCGTGAGATTGAAGGCGGTAACCAGGAAATGAACGAGATGGATCTGCCCTGCGTGCTCTCCATTCAGACTGGTATTAACGAGCCCCGCTATGTGGGTATCCGGGGTATTAGAAAGGTTGCCAAACTTGATATTCCGGTGAAAGGTGCTGCCGATCTGGGTCTGGATGCGTCCGCTGTGGGTGAAGACGGTGCCAAAGTCAAACGTGTGGATTATTTTGTGCCTGATATGGGCGATGGTGCGGAGATGCTGGAAGGTTCCACCGATGAAATTATTGCCCAGCTCATTGAAAGAATCAAAAGCAAGGGAGGGCTTGCATAATGGCTGAAATATTTGCATACATACCCCACAATGCCGGCGTTGCCGAAGACATTGCCATGGAATACCCCGAAGCAGCAAAGAAAATAGATGCCGGTGCTGCCCTTACGGCTGTGGTCACCGGTTCCGGTGCAGACCTGGACAAGGTGGCAAATGCCATGACCGATATTTATGCATCGGTGATTAAAATTGACAATGAAGCCCTTGCCTATCCCAATGCCGAAGTTGTTCGAAAGGCCCTTGTGAATGTGCTACCGGCCGATGCCATTGTCCTGCTTCCCCATAATACATTGGGAATGGATCTGGCCCCGGGTCTGTCCATTAAGATGGATTCTGCCTTTGTGGCTGACGTGGTGGACATTGACGGCTGTGATGGCAAAACACTTAATGTGGTTCGCCAGGAGCTTGGCGGTGCCGTAAGTACCCATGTTGCCTGTGATGTTTCAACAGGGGCTGTGGTGACCGTTCGCGGGGGCGCCTTTGCCCCGGTGGAAGGAAGTGCTGCAGGTGGTGCCGTGGTGGATAAATCTGCTGATGCAGGCGATCTAACCGCTAAACGTCGTTTTATTGAAGTGCTGGCCGCAGAAGTCGGGGATGTTGATATCACCAAATCCGATCTTCTTGTTTCCATTGGCCGGGGTATTGAAGAAGAAGAAAATATCTCCGTGGCCCAGGATCTTGCCGAAGCCATGGGCGCAGTGGTCTCCTGCTCCAGGCCCATTGTGGATGCCAAATGGCTGGAAAAATCCCGTCAGGTGGGAACTTCAGGACAGACCGTCAAACCCAAAGTCTACATGGCACTTGGTATCAGCGGTTCCTTCCAGCACATGGGCGGCGTAAAGGGAAACCCCTATATTGTGGCAATAAACAAGAACCCCAAGGCACCTATCTTCCAGGTGGCGGATGTGGGTGTTGTGGCTGATATCCTGGAGTTCATGCCTGAACTCACCGATGCCATATCTGGATAATAAAGCTGTAAAACGGGGTTGAAAAATATTTTATAGATATATTGTATCCCCGTGATATTTTTGTGTAGAAATATGTGATGGAAATAATTTCTTATTTAAGCCATCAACGATTTAAGGCCATGGGCTCCCTGTCGGGAGGCCATGGCCTTTGTCAGTCTGGGGAAACGATGAATTCTTCCAGTTTTTTCATCAATGTTTCAGGCCATGCCTCGGCATGGAGAAACAGATCCACCTCCTCTGGCGTCATCTGCTCCCGGAGATGGGGTGGAAGGCTTTCCAGGGCCATGCGGCGCTGGGGGTCCACTTTTGTCTCCACTGTTTTTTTCTGTTTTTTCTTTTCTTGCGTCATGGTTTTTTTTCTGAATTTGTAGGGTTGATGATGTCACCGGTACCCGGTGGCCAGGAGATTTTGATCTGTCTTAATTGATGGATCGCCGGGGTCAGGCTTGCGTTCTGTTATTTTTGACAATTATCAGCGTTTCAAGGCAGATTTCAACAAAGGCATAGACAATGCAAGCCTGACCCCACCTCCATGTGGTCCATGTTGTGAACAAGCCCGGCTTTTTATCCTGGACCTTTTTATCCTGGGCATCGAGAATTGCAGGTGCAGGGGCTCCGCCTTTCGTATATGTTATATCCAGATACCTTTCAAGGGGAAAATCACGGCGGGCTTAAGGTTGACACTGAAAGGAGCATGTAGTAAATCCACACTTTGACGATTGGGTTATGTATGGCGGTATTATGTTGATCTTCCGGGAGCTTGCCGGGTGGCTGTCTTTTCAAGGGTGGCATAACATTTCCCAGTCATCAATCTTGGTGGCCCAATGAGGTCAGGCGCGTGTGATGACCCACCCTTTTTTTTATTATATCCCTTAGGAGTCAGGTAGTGAAAATCATTATTGTGGGAGCAGGGGAGGTGGGCTATCACATAGCCAGTCGCCTTGCCTTTGAAAACAAGGATGTCGTAGTGATTGATAAATCAGTGGATGCCATTCGCAGGGTGACTGAAAATCTGGATGTCCAGGGAATTACGGCCTCCGGGAGTTCGCCGGAAATCCTGGAAAAAGCAGGTATCCGGCAGGCTGAAATCCTGCTTGCCGTGACTGACAGTGATGAGGCCAATCTTGTGGCCTGTCTCATGGCTGACATGTTGTCTCCGGCCACCAGAACCCTGGCCCGCATTAGAAATGCCCATTATGATCAGTACCATGGGGCCTTTAAAACGGCACCTCCTCACATAAACACGGTGATCAATCCGGAAATAGAAGTGGTGAAAACCATTTATCGCCTTATGAAAATTCCGGCGGCAGTGGACATGGGAGAACTGGTGGAGGGAAGGGTGAAATTTGTGGGATTGCGCCTGGATGAAAAGTCACCCATGGCCGGTGTTCGGCTCAAAGATTTTGCTTCCATGTTCGGGCAGACCCGTCCCTTGATTGCAGCGGTTGTCAGACGACAGGAACTTATTATCCCCCGGGGTGAACATCGCCTGGAGGTGGGGGATCTGGTCTACTTTATTTGTGAAAACGACCGATTAAAAGAAACCGTTGCCCTTTTTGATAAGACAATTATTACCCTGCGTCGGGTCATTATTGTGGGGGGGGGGCGTATCGGTGAGCGCTTGGCCAAACGTCTTGAAGAAGAATGCATTCACACAAAGATCATAGAATTAAATCTTGAACGCTGCCAGGCATTGTCCGAGGCCATGACAAAGACCGTTGTTCTCCATGGGGATGGGTCAGATCAGAATCTGCTTCTCGAAGAAAATGTGGGGGATGCGGATGTGCTCGTGGCTCTTACCAATGATGAGGAAACCAATATCCTGGTCTCCCTGCTGGCCAAGAATCTTGGGGCTGGAACAACCATTACCAAGGTGAGCAAGTTCAGTTACATTCCACTTATGTCCACCATCGGGCTGCAGAAGGTGGTCAGCCCCCGGTTATCGGCCATCAGCTCCATTCTTCATGACGTAAGAAAGGGAAAAATATTGTCCGCCATCTCGGTGCTGGGGGAGGAGGCGGAAATGATTGAAGCCATTGCCCTTGAAACCTCTGCCATCACCGGTCGTCCCCTGAAGAAAATATCCTTTCCGAAGGGGGCCATTCTGGTCTCCATCATCCGGGAGGATGCCATCATGATTCCATCGGGGAACAGTGTGGTGGCGCCCGGGGACCGGATTATTATTTTTGCAAGACGTCAGGTGGTGCATAAACTTGAAAAAATGTTGACGGTTAAGCTGGAGTTTTTCTGATGCGATGGCAATATATTGGAAATATTATCGGGATTCTGGTTATTTTCATCGGCGTGGTAATGCTGTTTCCCCTGGCATGCAGTCTTTTCTACCACGATGGAAGCCAGATGGCCATTGTGTTATCCATGGGATGTACCGTGTGCGCAGGGCTCTTTCTTTTCCTGGTGTCCCGAAGGTCGGGTATTGAATATATAAGTCCCAGAGAGGGCATTGCCATTGTGGCCCTGGGATGGACCGCCATAGGTTTTTTTGGCGCATTGCCCTTTTATTTCGGAGATGCCGTGCCCTGTTTCACCGATGCCATGTTTGAATCGGTATCCGGATTCACCACCACGGGTTCCTCGGTGTTCACCAATATAGAGGGGGTATCTAAAAGCCTTCTTTTCTGGCGAAGTTTTATCCAGTGGCTGGGGGGCATGGGTATTATTGTGCTTTCCCTTGCCATTTTGCCCTTTCTGGGGGTGGGGGGGATGCAGCTGTTTAAAGCCGAAGTGCCAAGTCCGGTGCCGGATAAACTGACCCCCCGCCTGAGTGATTCCGCTAAGATCCTGTGGTATGTATATGCCCTGATTTCCCTTTTGCAGGTGTTGTTTTTAATGGGGGGGGGGATGGGATTGTACGATGCTCTATGCCATGCTTTCACCACCATGCCCACGGGTGGATTTTCCACCAAAAACGCATCCGTGGCCCATTTTGACAGTGCCTATTTTGATTTTGTGTTTGTGTTGTTCATGGTGCTGGCAGGCATTAACTTTTCTCTGCATTATCAGCTGTTACGGGGCCGAACCCTGATTTTCTGGCGGGACTCCGAGTGCCGGTTTTTTCTTTTGATGTGTCTGGGGTTGACGGTGGTGGTTACCTTTGATCTGTATGGCACTGTGTATGATTCCCTTGGCAGTGCATTTCGATATGCATCCTTTCAGATTGTTTCTATTGTCACCACAACGGGGTATGCCACGGCGGATTATGAGCTGTGGCCGGGGTTAAGTCAGTTGATTATCTTTATCTGCATGTTTGTGGGTGCTTCGGCGGGCTCCACCGGGGGGGGGATGAAATGTGCCCGTCTCATGGTGTGCTTTAAATACTGCTACCGGGAACTGTTCACCCTTATTCATCCCCGGAGTGTGGCCCAGGTGAAAATAAACGATGCCGTGGTGCCGGATCATGTGCTCAAAAGCATCATGGGATTTCTGGGGCTTTATCTTTTGTTGTTTGCCGTGTGCAGTGTTATTTTATCTGCCATGGGAGTTGATATGCTAACATCCCTTGGGGCGGTGGCATCCTGCATTGGCAACATCGGCCCTGGCTTTGGCACAGTGGGACCGGTGAATAATTTTGCCCATATCCCCCTGGCTGGAAAATGGCTGCTGCTGTGGTGTATGTTGCTGGGAAGACTGGAGATCTATACCATGATTATTCTTCTTGTCCCGGAATTCTGGAAAAAGTAGGGATAAAAAATCCGGTCTTTTGAAAAAAAGAGTTGACAAGGAATTCAGGAAAGTATAAGTTCGCTTTGTTTTTGGGGGCCGTTAACTCAGTCGGTAGAGTATCTGCCTTTTAAGCAGAGAGTCACTGGTTCGAGCCCAGTACGGCCCACCACCCCAAAAATGATGTTGCGTCCCCATCGTCTAGCCCGGTCCAGGACACCGGCCTTTCACGCCGGCGACAGGGGTTCGAATCCCCTTGGGGACGCCATCAGTTTTTAAGTTTAAATAAAAAATTATAAAAGCCCCGGGAGTTTTTCCGGGGCTTTTTTTCGTTGGTGTTATCTTTTTTTATTCCCTGAACCCCGGGAAATCTCCATGGGTTTTTCCGACAGATTTTTTCCGGTTTACGCCACTGTGATCTATCCCTTAACCACATAACCAATAGTAAAATATTCCATGATCTGATTTCTCTTTCCAAGGGGACCTGGGCGACGACGATGGTCGGTTTGCTTGACATTGAAAGCGGTGCCTTTCAATATCAGAAAATGAAGCCGACGACTCTGGCGACTGCCGAGCCCTTCCACCTCCGATGCTGATACGGGTTTTTATGGGAAAAGCCTGTCCCCGGAGGATCATGGCGTGTCTTGTTTTAACTTCGGAGGTTCTACATAATGAAACCCATTGTTGCCCTTGTGGGGCGGCCCAATGTGGGCAAATCAACCCTTTTTAATCGAATGACAAAATCTCGTAATGCCCTTGTGGATGATTTCCCCGGGGTGACAAGAGACCGGCATTATGCCGATGCCCAGTGGGATGATGTTGCCTTTACCCTGGTGGACACCGGGGGCTTTCTTGTGGACGATGAGGATCAATTTGCCACTGAAATCCGGGAGCACGTTGAAATAGCGGTGGAAGAAGCCGATGTGATCGTGCTGGTGCTGGACGGCCGGGGGGGCGTTTCCCCCTTTGATCAGGATCTTGTTCACATTCTCAGAAGAACCGATAAACCGGTTTTCTATCTGATCAATAAGATCGAGAACAACCGCCAGCGGGAAGACCTTTCTGAGTTTTTTGTTCTGGGAATGGACCGATTTTTTCCGGTGTCCGCCGAGCATGGGGTGGGGGTTCCCACATTTATGGATGAGCTTGTTTCCGTGCTCACCGATGAAACCCTGTTTGACCCATACGATGCAACACAGGATGACGCCGGAAATCGGGAAATATGCATCGCCGTGGCCGGACGGCCCAATGTGGGAAAATCCTCCCTGATCAATCGCCTGTTTGGTAAAAAAAGAGTTGTGGTAAGTGAAAAGGCGGGCACCACAAGGGATGCCATTGATCTGACCCTGGAAAAAGAGGGAACCACCTTTCGTCTCATTGATACGGCGGGGATTCGACGTAAGGGAAAGGTGCGTGAGCGCATTGAAAAGTATTCCATTTTAAAGGCCCTGAAAAGCCTTGATCGCTGTGACGTGGCACTGATTTTAATAGATGCAAATGAGGGGGTCACTGACCAGGATATCACCATTGCAGGATATGCCCATGACAGGGGGTGCGGCGCACTTTTTGTGTTGAATAAATGGGATCTTCTGGAGGCGGATAGAAAGGATCAGAAGACATTCATGGAAGATCTTCGCATGAAATCCAAGTTTTTGTCCTTTGCCCCGGCCATCACCATTTCGGCCCTGACAGGCCAGCGAACCCATAAGATTCTGTCCATGGTGAAAGGCATCTATGAAGAGTACAATTATCGTATTAATACCGGACTGCTCAATCGCATTATTGAAAATGCCATTTACCGCACAGAACCTCCCCTGCACAAGGGAAAACGCTTGAAGTTTTTTTATGCAACCCAGGTGTCGGTGAAACCACCCACCATTGTGTGTTTTGTAAATTATCCGGAAGCGGTGCATTTTTCTTACAAGCGGTATCTCATCAACCAGATACGTGAAATGGCGGAGCTGGAAAAAACCCCCGTAAATTTATATTTCCGGGAAAAAACGGGAAAACTGGAATTTACCGGGAAAACCCTTGTGGAAAAACGTTACACGGCCAAGAAATCGAAAATCCATACCCGGCGAAAAAAAGAACGTGTGGAGCAGCAACGAAGAAAAAGAGCCCGGGATGGGGTGAAGTCATAAAATGGATTTGTTTGATGCCGACATGAACCGGAAAGATATGGCCCATGCGCCCCTGGCCGATCGCATGCGTCCAGGAAGTCTTGCCGAACTTGTGGGGCAGGAACATGCCGTGGGTCCCGATACGGTGCTGTGTCGTGCCATCGTCAATGACCGTTTGTTTTCCATTATCCTGTGGGGACCGCCCGGATGTGGTAAGACCACCCTTGCCGGCATCATTGCCCGTGAAACCCGGTCATATTTTCTTCAGATATCAGCCGTGCTTTCCGGGGTAAAAGATATCCGGGCTGTGATCGAGACCGCCGGAGAACAGCGAAGGTATCATGCCCGGCGCACCATTTTGTTTGTGGATGAAATTCATCGATTTAACAAAGCCCAGCAGGACGCCTTTCTTCCCCATGTTGAAAAAGGAACCATCATACTGGTGGGCGCCACCACGGAAAATCCCTCCTTTGAAGTGATTCCGGCATTGGTATCCCGATGTCGGGTGGTACCTCTCAAGCCGTTGGCTGATCATCAGATACGGCAAATTCTTGAGAGGGCGCTGGCTGACCGGGAGCGTGGGCTTGGTGCCATGAATCTTGATTTCTCAGGGGATGCCCTGGATCACATTGCATCGGCCGCCGATGGCGATGTTCGTATTGCCTTGACAAATCTTGAGGCCGCCGCTGTTTTTGTCCGTCACAGGAATCCGGGTGAACGCAAGATGGGGCCATTAATGCCCCTTAATGTCAGCCTGGGGGATGTGGAAAAGGCGGTTCAGAAAAAGGCTCTACGCTACGACAAAGGTGGGGATCAGCACTTTAATCTTATTTCCGCCTTTCATAAAAGTCTCAGAGGCAGTGATCCGGATGGTGCCCTGTATTGGTTGACCCGGATGCTTTGTGCCGGAGAAGATCCTTTTTATATTCTTCGAAGAATGGTGCGTTTTGCCGTGGAGGATGTGGGGATTGCAGATCCCGGCGCCTTGACCGTTGCCTTGAATGCCCTTGATGCCTTTAAATTTTTGGGGCATCCTGAAGGGGATGATGCCCTGGGTCAGGCAGCCATCTATCTTGCAACCGCACCAAAGAGTAATAGTGTATATATGGCGGGAAAAGCTGTTCGGCAGGAAGTGAAAAAATCGGGTAGCCTTGCTGTACCGATGCATATTAGAAATGCCCCCACCCGGCTGATGAAGGAGCAGGGGTATGGTGCCGGATATCGGTATGCCCACGATTATCAGGATGGGTATGTTGCCCAGCAGTACCTTCCTCCGGAACTGAAGGATTGCTGTTTCTATAAACCCACTGCCCGGGGATATGAGGCAACGGTCAAACAACGTCTGGATGCATGGATAGCCCTTAGGGATAAGTGATGTTTGTATTCGTGATTGATTCAGTACCTTAGTCACCCTTGTTGAATAAAAGAGATTCATAATTAGAATGGCTGAGAATGCCCGTAATTCCTTGTATGTTTTGTGCAATTTTGGTATTGACTCTGGTGATAATCGTATCAGGTGATGGCCGGGATTCCGGGTAAAATCTTTTGGAACACCGCCATCGGGACAAATATATTTCCCCTTGGATGTTGCCGGGAATGTCGACCGGCAGGATGCCGTTTATATGGGAAAATATCAACACATCGGAGACAGAAATATGAAAGACGTCGTGATCGTAAGTGGTGTCAGGACACCTGTTGGATCTTTTGGTGGTTCTTTGAAAAGTGTGTCTGTTGTTGAACTGGGTGCCACGGTGATGAAATCGGTTCTAAAACGGGTGGGGCTGCGACCCGAAGCGGATGCGTCCGAAAAGGCATTCGGCCCGGAAGCACTCAAAGATCAGGGGCAAATTGATCTTGAAAAAAAAGGCTATGACTATGATGATACCCTCGCCCCTGTGCACATTGATGAAGTTATTATGGGTAATGTGCTTCAGGCTGGCCAGGGACAGAATACGGCACGTCAGGCCATGATTGCTGCGGGTATTCCCCGGAATACTCCTGCCTTCACTGCCAATAAAATTTGTGGTTCAGGCCTTAAAGCCATTGCTCTCGGTGCCCAGGCCATCATGACCGGTGAATCCGATGTGGTTCTGGCCGGGGGCCAGGAAAGCATGAGTAATGCCCCCATGGCGCTTCCCAAAGCACGCTGGGGGCACCGCATGGAGCTCACCGGTACCGGCGATATCTACGACCTTATGGTATTTGATGGCCTCTATGAGATTTTCTATGGCTATCACATGGGTTTGACGGCGGAAAATATTGTGGCAAAGTACGGCATTACCCGTCAGGAACAGGATGAATTGGCCCTTTTGAGTCATAATCGAGCCCTGGGAGCCATCAAGGACGGCACCTTTGCCAAAGAAATTATTCCCGTGACCTACATGTCCCGCAGAAAAGAAGTGGTGGTGGATACAGACGAGCGTCCCATGGAAACCAGCATGGAAAAGTTGGCAAAATTACGACCGGCCTTTAAAAAGGACGGCAGTGTCACAGCGGGTAATGCATCCGGTATCAATGACGGTGCGGCGGCGGTGCTGCTCATGAGTGAAGAAAAAGCCGATGCCATGGGCCTTGAAAAAATAGCCCGGATAAAATCCTTTGCCGCCGGTGGTCTTGATCCTGCCTACATGGGACTGGGACCGGTTCCTGCCATTAACAAAGTACTTTCCCGTACCGGAATGACCATGGCAGACCTTGATTTGGTGGAGCTTAACGAAGCCTTTGCCGCCCAGGCCATCGGATGCATGAGGGAACTTAATATTGATGTGGAAAAACCCAATGAGCTGGGAAGTGGTATCTCTCTGGGGCACCCCATCGGATGTACAGGTGCCCGGCAGATGGTCACGGCCATCAACCTCATGAAACGGAAGAACTACGCCACGGGTATTATTTCCATGTGCATTGGTGGCGGCATGGGCATGGCCATGATCATCGAACGCTAATTTCCACTTTACTTGAAGCCTTTGTGATGATAAAAAACACAATGTTTCTAAACGATAACGGGTGCGGATTAAATAACAAGGGGAACTTTAAGCTATGGATATCAGCAGGAAACTGGGTATCATGATTTTTTCCGCCGTTCCGGCAATCATCGGCGGCGGCATTGTTTATCATTTTTTCGGCAGTTTTGTTCAGGTTATTATTTATGAATGTGTGCTTTTACTGGCAGCCATTGGCTGTATCGGTCATAAATAGTTATGATGTAAACTGTTTATAAGTTTGCCTTTACCATGGGCAGAAGGCAGTTGTCGATTTTTCCAGGGAGGGGGCCATGAACGCCCCCTTTTCCTGAATGCTTCCCGGAACCAGAGGATACATGATGTTCTTTTGGGCCACGGATGTTTTAACAACACGGTATCTGATACCGACATGGCTCGACAATGCCTTGAAGTGAATGATTTTTAATGTTTTTGTGTTGCAGACAGCGCCTGCTTTATGGTTCCCTTCCTTACGCTGTCCCATGTCCTGGCAGTTGCCTCCATTCTAAATCTGTCGGTTTTCTTTCCCCTGGCTCCGGCATAAAATGATGTGATGATGAAAGCGGTATCCCGTTTCATATAAAGTAGGGCCCGGTGGCAGTGCCGTATACTGTTGGAAAAAGCCACCCCCCCATCCTTGCCGTTCATCTTACATGTGTTGTGTTTTTCCCCGTGTTTCCCCGTTGCTGAACATGCACGCACAGCCAGGCAGCGTCTCCCCCGCCTTTGAGGCAACGCTTCGTTTTTTTTATTGTTTTTGTCGGGGATTGCTTGGCCTGCTGCTTAAATTTTGATATCATGGAAAGCTTGGAAAATTTCCGTTAAATGGTACGTTTTCAAGGTCGTGGTCGAATAATTGTTAATATCAGTTGTAAAGTGCTTAAAGGACAGTGAATGATAAACCAAGACAACAATGTGACAAGCATCGAGAAGGAGATGAAGCAATCCTATCTCGAATATGCCATGAGTGTCATCATCGGCCGAGCCCTCCCCGATGTGCGGGACGGTCTTAAACCCGTCCATCGTCGGGTGCTGTTTGCCATGCGCCAGTTGCGCAATGACTGGAATAAACCTTACAAAAAATCCGCCCGTGTGGTGGGTGATGTCATTGGTAAGTATCATCCCCACGGCGACTCCGCAGTGTATGACACCATTGTCCGCATGGCCCAGGATTTTTCCATGCGGTATCCCCTGGTGGACGGCCAGGGCAATTTCGGTTCCGTTGACGGTGATTCTCCGGCGGCCATGAGGTACACGGAAATCCGTATGAAGAAGGTGGCCCATCAGATGCTGGCCGACCTTGAAAAAGAAACGGTGGACTGGATTCCCAATTACGACGAAACCATGGAGGAGCCGTCGGTGATGCCCACCCGGTTTCCGGCGCTTCTGGTAAATGGGTCTTCGGGTATTGCCGTGGGTATGACCACCAATATCCCCCCCCATAACGTCAATGAAGTGGCAGATGCCATCATTGCCCTTCTGGATAATCCTGCCATTTCCATTGCTGAGATCATGACCCACATTCCCGGACCCGATTTTCCCACAGCTGGCATGATATTTGGCAAAAAGGGGATCCATGATGCCTACCACACCGGTCGCGGGGTGGTGGTCATGCGGGCAAAGATTGATGTGGAGGAAAATAAAAAGACCAACCGGGAAACCATTGTGGTCACAGAACTGCCCTACCAGGTGAACAAAGCAAGGGTGGTGGAAAAGATTGCAGAACTCATGAAAACCCGGGTGATTGAAGGGGCATCCTTTGTGCGGGATGAGTCCGACCGTGACGGCATGCGCATTGCCATCGGCCTGAAAAAAGACCAGTTCTCCGAGGTGGTCATCAATCAGCTGTACAAGCACACCAACATGCAGTCCAGTTTCGGCATTATTTTCCTTGCGGTGGTCAATAAACGTCCAGAGCTGTTTACCATCAAGGAGCTGCTGGAACATTTTGTCAAGCACCGTAAAGATGTCATTGTTCGAAGAACTCGTTTCGACCTGAGAAAAGCCCAGGAACGGGCACATCTCCTTGAGGGACTTAAAATCGCCCTGGATCATCTCGATGAGGTGGTGGCCCTTATCCGGGGTTCCCGTTCTCCGGAAATTGCCAAGGACGGACTCATGGCTACTTTTGCCCTGTCGGAAGTCCAGGCCCAGGCCATACTGGACATGCGCCTCCAGCGACTCACCGGTCTTGAGCGTGATAAGATTGATGAGGAGTATGCTGCCCTGTTAAAAGACATTGCCTGGTTCCAGGAAATCCTTTCCAGTGATCAGGTGGTCCGAGGAATTATTCGTGAGGAGATGCTCACCCTCAAGGAAGAGTTCTCTGATGAACGGCGTACCCGCATTGTGGAGAGCACCGGTGACATCAACATTGAAGATCTCATTGCAGAAGAAGATATGGTGGTCACCATTTCCAGAAGTGGTTATATCAAGCGGAATCCCATAACCCTCTATGCCACCCAGCACCGGGGGGGCAAAGGTAAAATGGCCATGGGCACCAAGGAAGATGACTTTGTGGAACATCTTTTTGTGGCATCCACCCATCATACCTTTCTTTTCATCACCAATATGGGCAAGGTGTACCAGACCAAAGTATATGAGCTCCCCATGGCCAGTCGCTCCAGTCTCGGCAAGGCCATTGTCAATCTGTTGAATCTGGATGAAGGGGAGAAACTTGCCACCATATTGACCGTGCCCGAATTTACCCCAAACAGTTATGTGGTCATGGCAACGGTGAAGGGCCGGGTGAAAAAGACCGATCTCATGGCCTATTCCCGACCGCGGTCCGGGGGACTCATCGGTATTAAACTTGCTGAAGATGATGAGCTGATTGCCGCCCGTATCACCGATGGAACCATGGATATCTTTCTGGGTTCCAATGAAGGAAAAGTCATTCGTTTCCATGAGGACGAGGTGCGTTCCACTGCCCGGGGGTCCATGGGAGTCCGGGGTATGCGCATTGGTGACAAAGATTCCCGACTGGTGGGCATGGAGGCCTTAAGCCACGGGGAAACCCTTCTTACGGTGACGGAAAACGGTTATGGCAAGCGCACCAGCATTGAAGAGTATCGATGCCAGACCCGGGGTGGCAAAGGGGTCTTTTCCATCAGAACCTCCCAGCGCAACGGGCAGATGGTGGCCCTTCTGCTGGTGGAGGATAAGGATGAACTGATGCTGGTCACAGACAAGGGTAAACTCATTCGCACAGACATCAGCAGCATTTCAGTGATCAGTCGTAATACCCAGGGGGTGAAGCTGATTAATCTTGCTGCCCAGGAACAGCTCATTGCTGCGGCAAGGCTTCCCGAAGACCAGAAAGAAGATGAACTTATGGAGCATGAAATCCGGGATTCCTACCAGGATGTAGACAGTGAGCCGGATGGGGCACTGCCGGATCATGAAGATAATGACCAGGGAGATACAGAACAGTCATAAAGGGCAGGGCCATCGGCAACGCCTGAGGGAACGCTTTCTCAATGCAGGTCTGACGGGATTTCTGGATTACGAGGTGGTGGAGCTGTTATTGACACTGAACACTCCCCGTCAGGACTGCAAAGCCCGGGCCAAGGAACTTCTGGAACGCTTTAGAACCCTCCAGGGGGTTTTTGAAGCCAATCCCGAAGAGTTGGCCCGGGTAAAGGGTATTGGGCCTTCCAATATTCTTGGCCTTCGCCTGATAAAGGCGGTGGCGGATCGTTACCTTGCCTCCCAGGTGGTCCAGGGGGATATCATTGGCAATTCCCAGGATCTTAAAACCTATCTGGCCCATGCCATAGGTGGGAAAAACCGGGAGGTGTTTGCCGGGATTTTTCTGGATGCCAAAAACCGGGTGACTGCCATGGAAATTCTCTTTAAGGGAACCCTGACCATGAGTGCCGTATATCCCCGGGAGGTTATTATAAAGGCCCTGGAACACAGGGCAGCCGCAATTATTTTTGCCCATAACCACCCCTCCGGGGATGTGTCGCCTTCTCCGGAGGACATTGCCATTACCAAACGGCTGGTGTTTGCCCTGCGGTATGTGGGTATCACCGTCCATGAGCATGTGATCACCGGGGGAAGTGGGTTTTATAGTTTTGCTGAGCAGGGCTACATTGCCGAATTTAACAGGGAGTTTGAACAAAATGGCTGAGGAAGATGCAGAAAAAAAAAATCTGCCGGAATGCTTTGGACAATTGGAACGGGTTTTTCCCATGGGCTGCCATGGATTACGGGAGACCCCCGACCAGTGTATGTTCAGCTGTCCCCATAAAACCCAATGCCTGAAACTGGCCATGTCAGGGACCGGGGGATTGGGTGTAAAACATGAAATGGTGGCCCGGGGAGAAAAGGCCGGTAATATTGGTTTTTTTCAGCGCTGGTCCCGGAAAAAAGAACTTCATAGACAACAGATGGATTTGGGAAAAGAAAAATGAAATCAGTAAGAGATCTTCAATTGCCAGGTAAACGGGTGCTGGTGCGGGTGGATTACAATCTGCCCCTGGATGAACACCAGGTTATCACAGATGATAATAGAATAAGGGCCACCCTTCCCCTGATTCATTATCTGTTGGAAAAAAACAGCCGTATTATTTTAATTTCCCACATGGGGCGACCCGGTGGAAAACGTTTGCCGGAATTTTCCCTTGCACCGGTGGCACAACGACTGGCTGAACTTCTGGGACAACCGGTGAAATTTCTCAATGACTGCATCGGGCCGGAGGTGCGTGCCGCAGTGGAAAACATGGCCCCCGGGGAAGTTATCCTGCTTGAAAATTTAAGATTCCATGAAGATGAGAAGTTTAATGCCCCTGAATTTGCAAGGGAACTTGCATCCCTTTGTGATTGTTTTGTCAATGAGGCATTTGCCGTCTCCCACAGAACCCAGGCCTCGGTGGTGGGGATTCCTCGCCTTGTGAAAGACTCCGCCGCCGGTTTTCTGCTGGAAAAGGAAATTTCCTGCTATCGAAATTCCGTGGAAGCCCCCCGTCGCCCCCTCACCGCCATTGTGGGCGGTGCCAAGGTGTCAAGCAAGCTTGCCACCCTGGAGAATCTCCTTAACCATGTGGATACCCTTATCATCGGGGGGGCCATGGCCAATACCTTTTTAAAGAGCCAGGGAATAGACATGGAAGCATCTCTTGTGGAAGCAGACCTTGTGGCCACTGCAGGAGCCATTCTTAATAAAGCCAGGGCCAGGAAGGTTCAATGTCTTTTGCCAGTTGATCTGGTGGTGGCCTCTGCCTTTGATAAGGATGCCGATAAAAAAACAGTTGCGGTGGACAAAATTCCCCTGGACTGGATGGCCATGGACATCGGACCTGACACAATTGCCCTTTTTTCCCGGGCCATTGAATCCTCTGGCACCATTGTCTGGAATGGACCCATGGGGGTTTTTGAAATGAAACGATTCTGTGACGGCACCTGCGGGGTAGCAAGGGCAATTGCCTTGTCCCAGGCATTTTCCGTTGTGGGGGGGGGGGATACTGGACTGGCCGTCAATGTGTGCCAGGTGGCTGCGGAAATGGATTATATTTCAACGGGGGGAGGTGCATTTCTTCATCTCATGGAGGGACGTGCACTGCCAGCTGTGACGGCCCTGGAGGAAGCGGGTAAGGTATAACATGGAATTCTGTTGCCCCAGAGATGCGTTGAGTCGGGATGAAAAGCTTCGCCGATCATATTATCAGGTCCTTCGGGATGAGATGGATCAATTTGTCATTCAATATTCCCTTGTGGACTCCTACCAGAATTTCATACGGGAAAACCAAAGGTATCCATTTGTTGAGACCCGTGAGATGAAACCCCGGGCAAGGATACCAAGTGTGGAGTTTGAATTCCAGAATTCATTTCTGATTCTGTTCCTTGAAGACGGCATTGATGATCAGCATAAAAAATATATTCGTTTTTTTGATATCAATAAAACCACCAAGACTAATTTGATCAAGCACAAGGAATTTCCAAGTGTTACGGAGTTTCATCGGAATATTAAGTTTCTGGAGTGTGATGGTTTTTTTGATTTCATGAAGTCCCTGCTGCCGGTGGATTATGCCCTTCTTATCCAGCGGGATGTCAATTCCACAAACCGTTATGCTCTGACCCATTTTCATGTGCGCATTGACTGGCCCATTGCCGATGCCGCAGAGGATCTTGCCATTTACCTTCGGTATATTTCAAAGGACCTCTATGAAAAAGGCGATAAGTACGCAGAAAATTTTCAGAAGAAATTTTTTGAATATCATGGAATACCGGTGATGGCGGGGGGGCGGCGGACAGCCGCCATTGTGGCGGCCCAGTACCTGCGCAAGATAAGGGGGATTAAAACCGTATATGTGGGCAGCAGCGAATCCCGGGCATTGTTGAAACTGGGGGAAAATGGACTTTCAAAATTTGTGCTGGCAAAATTTCCCCGGGATGTGGTGGTGGATATTGCCAGAAGTGCCATGATTTCCCAGAACAGTTTCACCAAAAATTATGCCATTGCCAAGGAGGGAAAACATCTGGTATGCATCTTTAATGCCAATTATGATTACACGGCGCATGCCCTGCCCCCTGAGGGGGGGCGACTGCGTGAGTTGAACCCGGATACCAACTGGTTGACGGTGTCACTGGAACAGATTCTTCCCCGGCCCGGGGTGGATAAATATCCTCCCATTCCCTTTAAGATGATTTATTCATAATTTGGGGTAAAAATTTATTTGGAAGGAGTCGTTGCGCTTGCCTTCCAACCAGACGTTGCAACAGACACGCTTCGCATGCTGATGAACTTTTTGTTAAGTGCGCCTGCGGCGCACTTAATGCCGAGTTGAGGTCGCTCCTCAACTCGGCATTGACTCCCATCGTTACACCAATGCCTGGAAAATGGGAATGAGCCCTTTAGATGATCCACCCCTGATGTTTAGGATTTAGGGTTAGTTTTTCTAATAATATCACCTGGATGTCCGGTATGCTCAAGCTTCAGAGTTACCCGGGCGTTGGGCTGACCATGGGCAATGGGGATGCCTGTTAGATCGATTATTGCCTTCACACGGCTTTGCACCGGTTTTCCCCGGGGGATTACAATTTCCACGGTGTCCCCCGGGGAAATTTTGTTTTTCACATCCAGTGTGATCTGGCCTTCAGGCGTACAAAATAAAATACGACCAATAAATGCATGAATCAAACCTGTGTGATTGTTGGCATAGTTGGGTACGATTGCATCGGGGTCGTCAAAGTAAAATCCGGTACTGTAGTCCCGGTGGTACACAAGCCCCAGCTCTTTTTTCCATTGCGAACTGACATGAAAGGTTTCCGGACTTTCAACCCAGGTGTCAATGGCCTCTCTGTATGTTTTAACCACTGCTGCAAGATAGCTGATGCCCTTCATGCGCCCTTCAATTTTCAGGGAAGATATGCCCGCACTAATCAGTTCTGGAATGTGCTCAATCATGCACAGGTCCTTGGAATTGAAAATATAAGATCCCCTTTCATCTTCCATGACAGGATGGTACTGGCCTGGGCGCTGGGCCTCTTCCAGGCGGTAAGTCCAGCGGCATGGATGGCTGCATGCCCCCCGGTTGCTGTCTCGTCGGGTGAGAAAATTACTTAAAAGGCATCGGCCGGAATAAGAGATGCACATGGCACCATGGATGAAGGTCTCTGTCTCCAGAATATTCTGGCTGGAGATTTCCCTGATTTCCCCGAGGGTCAGTTCCCGGGCTAGATTTACCCGGGTAACACCCACCTGTTTCCAGAAGTTAAGGGCATTGTAATTGGTGGTATTGGCCTGGGTGCTCAGATGAATATCCATTTGGGGAATGAGTGTTCTGGCAAGAAAGACAATGCCGGGATCAGAAATAATTACCGCATCAGCCCCCATTTGTGCAATGGTTTCAAGGAAACTGGCCAACTGGTCTTGCTCATAGTTTCGGGAGTAGATATTGCAGGCCACATATACCTTTACCCCATGATCATGGGCCAAGGCAATGCCATCGGCCATCTGGGTGTCGGTGAAGTTGTGGGTGAGGTTTCGAAGACTGAAGTCCTTTCCGCCAAGATACACCGCATCCGCTCCATAATGGATGGCGACTTCGAGTTTTTCAAAATTCCCGGCAGGTGCCAGCAATTCAGGCTTTATAAGGTCTTGAGACATGTTTTCCGAAATAGAAGGGATGGTGCCCCCGGCAAGAATCGAACTTGCGCACATGGATTAGGAATCCAATGCTCTATCCACTGAGCTACGGGGGCGTGGGGGTTGTTATTCCACAAGAAGTTTCTGACCCGGATATATTCTGCTTTTTGAGGTCAGGTGGTTCAGCGAAAGCAGACGTTGCAGTGTCATATTATATTTCTGGGCAATTGTAAAGGGATTATCTCCTGATTGTACCCGGTAGGCCGCTGTTTTTTTCTTCTTGTTCCTTGCGGTGACAGTCACACCGGGAATGGTTAGTTTCTGGCCGATGTGAAGTTTTGTGGATCGCAGGTGATTTGCCATCTGAATATTTTTTGTGGTGGTTCCATAGGTGTTTGCAATGATCCATAGATTGTCGCCGGATTTTACCGTATAGTGAATGGTTTTACGCGTGCTTTTGGGCGATTTCCCGGCAACCCTGGAAATGGTGCTGACGCTGCCGGCCGGAATTTTTAGCACATGGCCTATTTTTAGTACAGCCCGTGTGGAGATTTTGTTGGACTTTGCAAGAATTTTAATGCTGGTGCCATAGTTTTTGGCAATGCAAGATAGCGTTTCTCCCCTTTTGATTCGATGGTAAACATATTTTTCGGGGCCCGCTGAGGTTCTGGATTGTTTGATGGTGTTAAATTTTACCAGAAACTGATCAGCATTAGTCAGCGGAATTCGGAGATCATAGGTTTCATCGGGTAACAGTGCGTACCGCAATTCCGGATTCAGGTGTTTTAACCTTTCAAAGGGAATATCCATGGCAGCGGCTATGTCTTTCAGTCGTACCTGTTTTTTTACCGAAAAGACCTCGTAGGGGATGGGATTTTCGATTTCACCGGGATCAATGTCATATTTTTCAAGATCATTGATAATGTGGAGGGTGGCCAGAAAACGGGGAACATAGCGTGCCGTTTCCCGGGGTAGTTTCTCGTAAAGGTCCCAGAAATTATCAAGGTAATTTGTTTTTTGTTTTCGAATGGTTCTCAATACTCGTCCCTCTCCACAATTGTATGCGGCAAGGACTGTGGCCCAGTCACCGAAAATATTGTGCAGCTCGGAAAGGTATGCAATGGCCGCCCGGGTGGATTTTTCAGGGTCTAGGCGTTCATCAATGAAATAGTTGCGTTTTAATCCGAATTTGTAACCAGTAGAGGGGATAAACTGCCACAGTCCCAGGGCTCTGGCAGGTGAAAGGGCAACAACGTTAAAGCCGCTTTCTATGAGGGGAAGCCAGGACAGTTCTTCTGGAAGACCGGCTTTCTTAAATTCACTTACAATGTAAGGTCTATAACGTCCTGCTCTTCTTAATGATCGAATAAAAAATTGTTTCTCAGGCCCGGAAAGTCTGGTAATTTCTTTTTTCACATGGTCGTTGAGGGTAAGGGGGATGGCCTTGTGCGCTCCGTTAACTACGATGTGGCGGGAAGCATGTATTTCAAGAATACGTTTGGCAATCATGTAGCGCACATCATCTTTCTGCTGATTTAGTTCTGCCTGTTCCTCGATGTCAAGGTCCAAAATGGTGGCATATGCAATGTCCAGCTCATTGAGGGCGCTTTCAAGTTCGCCTGCTTCCCAGAAGTTCTGGGCAGACTCACACAGTTCAAGGGCATGATCAATACCTTCCTGGACCGCACGGCAGGTGGGTGAATCTGCTTTGATTTCCGAGGTGCCCATCAGGGAAATCTCCTGGTGCTCTTCCTCCAAAACCGGGGCAGTCTCATTTTCATCATTGGAGATATTTTTTAGAAAGCGTTTATGCAGTGCAGATGGTTTGAGTCCCGGATGGGCGGAAACTGGGTCAACAGAAGCAGTGGAAGTTGTATTTGGCGTGTGTACGCACCCCGACAGATAAAGGCTGCCGCCCATGACTACCAAAGTTAAAGCCAAAGAAATATTTTTTTTAATCATGATATCATCTTCATTTCAATGTAGTGCAATGTCATTACTTGATTTTAGGATTGCCGAATCCAAAGATGTTAAAGATGTTATGGTGTAATACGCTGCGGTATGTACAATCCTGAATCTTAGCTTTGACCATGCAGTAGGTTCCTGTTTGAAAGCGCAGTGAATGGATCGTTTGAATAAAATTGAGTTGAAGGTGTACTGAAAATAAAGGTTTGGTCGTAATCCCGGCAGACCCTGGTGGTTTATATAACTTAGGCCCTGTCGGTTTATGCAAATATCCGGGAACGGCACTGTTCCCACACCAGTGTGGCAGATATCGTGACTAAACCCTATAAATTATCATGCTGCAGCTATCTTAGTTATCGAATTAAAATAAGGGTGTCAAGTAAATACGGGAGTCATCACATGCCTTGAAAGGGGGTATGGTTTATGTTGAAAAAATCCAAAAAAGAATAAAATATCAAAATCGTAAGGATAAAAAAGTATTTGGGTGTAAATAAAGCAAAATGGTAAATATTTAATTGCGATAGTCATTTATGATTGTTAATCGATCTTTATGAGGATTGCCAGATGGGGGGTGCTCTGCTATTATCCCCGGGTCTTTCGCAAGGCAGACTTGCTGCGAATGATGCCGATATAGCTCAGTAGGTAGAGCATCTCACTTGTAATGAGAATGTCCTCCGTTCGATTCGGGGTATCGGCTCCAAAAGTAATGGTGGGGTTCCCGAGTGGTCAAAGGGATCAGACTGTAAATCTGACGGCTCAGCCTTCGGAGGTTCAAATCCTCCCCCCACCACCACTTATGTGTTCGTGTAGGAGATCTCAAGGTCAAAAGGGGTCGCATACTGCATAGAATGTATGCTTCAATGTCTCAGTCGTTGTGTTTTATTGGCTGCAGTCAAAGATGCGGGAGTAGCTCAGTTGGTAGAGCTTCAGCCTTCCAAGCTGAATGTCGCGAGTTCGAACCTCGTCTCCCGCTCCACACCTTGTTCTTGATATCTTCAAGATGATAAATAGCTTCAGTGTAGTTACTCAAGTGGAATTTGCCCATGTAGCTCAGTAGGTAGAGCGCTTCCTTGGTAAGGAAGAGGTTCAACGGTTCGAATCCGTTCATGGGCTCCACCCCACCAGGGAGGATCTGTTTAAAATGGCTAAAGAAAAATTTGAGCGGACCAAGCCGCATGTCAACATCGGGACCATCGGGCACATTGACCATGGCAAGACCACGCTTACTGCTGCGATCACCAAGCACGCTGCCCTTGCCGGTCATGGCACTTATATTCCCTTTGATGAGATTGATAAGGCCCCTGAAGAGCGTGAGCGGGGTATTACCATTGCAACGGCCCATGTGGAATATGAAACGGCAAACCGTCATTATGCCCACGTTGACTGTCCCGGCCATGCCGACTATATTAAAAACATGATCACCGGTGCTGTCCAGATGGACGGTGCAATTCTGGTGGTAAGTGCCGATGACGGTCCCATGCCCCAGACACGTGAGCACATTCTGCTTGCCCGTCAGGTGGGTGTGCCCAGCATTGTTGTGTTTCTCAATAAATGCGACATGGTGGACGACGAAGAACTTATCGAGCTGGTTGAGATGGAGCTCCAGGAATTGCTTGATAAATATGAGTTCCCTGGAGATGATACCCCCATTATCAGAGGGTCT